>JABMRB010000524.1 GCA_013202865.1 Candidatus Nealsoniibacteriota bacterium
CGTGGAACAGATGCAGTTGATCCAGCCGAGCGCCTGCATCCAACTCAGCAAGCGGAACGCCGACCGCTTCCTGAAACGGGCGTGCCGGGTGATCCGCACCGGGTTGGGGCAGCCGTCGGTCTTCAATTCCGACGTGATCGTCAAGGAGATGCTCCACGACGGAAAGACGCTCACCGACGCCCGACTCGGCGGACCCAGCGGATGCGTGACCGTCAGTGCCTTCGGCAAGGAGAGTTGCGCGCTGACCGGATACATCAACTGGCCGAAGATTCTCGAGCTGGCCTGCAACGACGGCGTCGACCCGGCAACCGGCAAGTCGCTCGGCCCGAAGACGGGCGACCCGCGCGGGTTCGACTCGTACGAGCAGTTCTTCGAGGCGTACAAGACGCAATTAAAGCACTTCGTCGATCTGAAGATCGCCGGCAACAACGCGATCGAGCGGCTCTACGCCACCGACATGCCCTCGCCCTACATGTCGCTGCTGATGGACGATTGCGTGGCCCGGGGCCGCGACTATCACAACGGCGGATCGCGCTACAACCCCACCTACATCCAGGGAGTCGGCATGGGGACGCTGACCGACGCCCTGGCCGCGGTGCGGTTGCACGTGTTCGACAAGAAGTCGATCCCGATGGACCGGCTACTCGAAGCGCTGGCCGGCGATTTCGAGGGCTACGAAGACGTCCACCAGATGCTGCTGAACAAGTCGCCCAAGTACGGCAACGACGATCCCCGGGCCGACGATCTGGCCGAGGAGGTTTTTGAAGCCTACTTCGACGTGCTCAACGGCCGGCCCAACACGAAAGGCGGCAAGTATCGCGTCAACCTGCTGCCGACCACCGTACACATCTACTTCGGGTCGGTCACCGGGGCGTCGGCGTGCGGGCGTCGTGCGGGCGTGCCGCTTTCCGAGGGTATCTCACCCACGCAAGGGGCCGACGTGAACGGCCCCACCGCCGTGCTGAAATCGGCCGCCCGGATCGACCATGCCCGCACCGGCGGCACGTTGCTGAACATGAAGTTCGCCCCCGAGATGCTCCAGGGCGAAGGGCTCGACCGCCTGGCCGATCTGGTGCGGACCTATTTTCGGCTCGACGGGCACCACATCCAATTCAACGTGCTCGACGCCCCCACGATGCGCGCCGCCCAGAAAGACCCGCAGCAATACCGCAACCTGATCGTCCGCGTAGCCGGCTTCAGCGACTACTTCGTCGACGTCGGCAAGGACCTACAGGAAGAGATCATCTCGCGAACCGAGCAACGGGCGTTCTGAACGGCTTGCAGGCGCAAGGAGAGTTCGCTAGAATGAGCATCGATTACACGACCTCGCTTCTTGTTCCAGCCGAGATGGTCGCGGAGCAGTTTGTCTACCTTCTCAGGCGGCTAGAGTTGCGAGGAGAGGTCGAGTACAGCGAGTTGTTCGATCGGGCTCTCGGCGAAAAAGAGCGTAATCTGAGTGCTGCCGACACTCACCGTCTCGATTTCGTGCAACAAGTCGTGGATTCAGACCGTTGCATGGAACTTGAGATGGCGTTCACGCTGAAGAGCGGTCGACAAACCGACTTGCAACTACAGTTGCGCGGCCGCAATTACAGCAGAGGAACGCGAATAGCGATGGAGGGGCCGATCACGGTTTCTGTTCCTGGACGTGCCTTTCAGTCGGCCGCTCATAGACAAGCGGCGCGGGAATGGCTGCAGAGTCTGTCGGAAGGGCGGCCGAAATCGCAGACGGGATTCCTTGAACAGGCCCCCGACCACATTATCAGCGCCGGTGAGGTCGTATTTCGCGATGCAAAGGACCTCTTCTTGACCATCGCGGGGTGGGGCACAGCGGAAACGAAAGAGGTTTCCCACCTTGCGGCAGCGATGTTTGAGGAGTTGGATTGGCCGATCCCGATGAACTGTTTCATGGCCCTCCACTCGGATGCGCGTGAGTTTTGTCGCGATCTGGCACGAATCTACGCTCGTTACCACTGGGGGATTAGCACCCCACGGATGCATGGCGGCGAATTCTCACTCACCGCAGCAGAACGGCAGAAGCTGGACTTTGAAGAGCCATACTCTGCTACTCTTGAAGATATCCTCCCGCTCGCAGAGGATGAGAGGTCCCCGTGGCAAATCGACTATGAAGGCGAATATGAGTTACGGTTGCAACCTCCGCCGCGCGCCACCCTACATCGCGCAGTCTACCTACAGTGACAGGTATAGCGGTCTCGCGACGATGATGCAGACAAAAGAGCGGGCTCCCGGGTAAAACATTGAAGCGTTTGAACAATGTTTCAATGTC
>JABMRB010000525.1 GCA_013202865.1 Candidatus Nealsoniibacteriota bacterium
CCCCCAGCCCCTAATCCCCCCATGAAACTCGCCGAGGCGCTACGTCTAATGAACCGACCGGCGGCCGATGCGGCCGAGCCGTTGCGGGTCTATCTGGCGTGCGGCTTTACGCCGTTGCACGTGGCGACGTTGCTCGGGGCCCAGCTTCGACAACGGCTCGACGACGATCGGTCCGTTGACGTGCAGACGGGGCTCTTCGGCGACCTCCGCGGCAATCTCCATCGGGCGATCGAGGCGAGTCCCGACGCGGTTGCGTTGATGATCGAGTGGGCCGATCTCGACCCGCGATTGGGATACCGCAGTTCGCACGGATGGCGGCCGGGACAGCAAACGGATATCGCCAAGACCGTCGGATCGCGGCTGGCCAAATTGCGTGAAAGCGTCGAGGCAGCAGCCCAACGAACCGTCGTGGCCGTGGCGTTGCCAACGCTGCCGTTGCCGCCCTGTTTCCAGCCGCCGCTGGCCCGGGCCGACGCGACGGCGTTTGTCCTGCGCGAAATGACGGCCCAGTTCGCCGCTTCGCTGGCCGCGGGCGGGTCGGTTCGCGTGCTTGATCCCCAACGACTCGACCAGCTCTCACCCCATGGCGACCGACTCGACCTGAGTCTCCTGCTCCGCTCGGGCTTTCCCTATCGTCTGGAACATGCCTCGGTGCTCGGCTGGCTGCTGGCCGAGTTGATCCGCCCGGCAACAGCAATGAAGGGCATCATCACCGACCTGGACGACACGCTCTGGCGGGGCGTGCTCGGCGAGGACGGCATCGACGGGATCTCCTGGGACCTCGACCACCAAAGCCACGCCCACGCCCTCTACCAGGAGATGCTCGCTTCGCTGGCCGAGTCGGGTGTGCTCATCGGCGTGGCCAGCAAGAACGATCCACACCGGGTCGCCGAGGCCTTGCGACGCGACGATCTGGTGATCGCCGCAGATCGACTGTTTCCGATCGAGGCCCATTGGGGACCGAAATCGCAATCGGTCGGCAATATCCTTCGAGCGTGGAACGTCGGCCCGGAGAGCGTCGCGGTGATCGACGACAGCCCGATGGAACTGGCCGAGATCGGGGCGGCCTTTCCGCAGATCAAGTGTCTCGCCTTCCCCACGCGCGACGACCCGGCCGTGCTCGACCTGCTCGCGGCACTCCGCGACCTGTTCGGCAAGCCCTCGATCTCGCAAGAGGATCGGCTCCGGGCGTCGAGCATCCGCACCGCACACGACCGTAGCGTGGCCGCGCCCACGACCGACCCGGACGAATTCCTCGCCGAGGCGAACGCCCGAATCACGCTCAGCTACGACGACTCCGGCCGCCGGGCGTTCGAGCTCATCAACAAGACGAACCAGTTCAACCTCAACGGCCGACGGATCGACGAGCCGCACTGGCGAAGGCACCGCCGCGACGTAGGGCGGTTTCTGCTCTCGGTTTCGTACCGCGACAAGTTCGGCCCGCTGGGTAAGATCTCTGTCGTTTCCGGCCGCCTCGAAGAGCGTGAACTGTTGATCGACGTCTGGGTGATGAGCTGCCGGGCCTTCTCGCGGCGGATCGAGCATCAGGTCCTCAAGGGGCTCTTCGACCGTTTCGACGTCGACGCGATGCGATTGGACTTCGCGGCAACCGATCGCAACGCCCCGCTGCAAGAGTTCCTTCGATCGGTCACCGGCCGCGACCCGGCCGTCGCCGCACGTATTTCCCGGGAGGAGTTTCTCGCCCGGTGTCCCCATGTCTTCGCCCAGATTAGTACACAATGAGTTCCATTCGCGCACGCGTCGAGCAATGCTTCCGCACGGCCTTCCCCGATCTTCCCGAGGAGCAGTTGCCGCGGGCGACGATGAGTTCGGTCGTCCAGTGGGACTCACTGAACATGCTCGTGCTGGTCAGCCTGATCGAAGAGGAGTTCGCCATGCAGATTCCGCCGGACGATTTGGGGGATTTTGTCTCGTTCGAGTTGATTGTCGATTACTTAGAGTCCAGGTACGATGCAACCGACGCCTAACCACTACGACGCGGATGATCTGGCCGTCGGTATGACCGCTCAGTTCGAGCGGGACATCGGCGAGGCGGACGTCGCGGACTTCGCTGCCGGCAGCGGCGATTTCAATCCGTTGCACGTCGATCGGACCTACGCCGAAGGGACGAACTTCGCCGGGCGGATCGTTCACGGCGCCTTTCAGATCGGCTTGGCGTCGGCCCTGATCGGTATGCACCTGCCCGGCCGCAACGTCCTGCTCGGGTCGGTCGACGCACGGTTTCCCGGTCCGTTGCACTATCCGGCCCGTGTCCGCGTAGACGGCCAGATCACGGCCTGGAATCGGCAGACGCTCGGCGGACGACTCAGTGTTACCGTAACCGAACTGGCCGGGGACACGGTTACTGCCCGGATCGGCATGGGGTTCTCCATGCACGAGCAGGTGCAGCGCGAGCAACCGCAGCCGGTCGACGCACCGTGCGCGGCGCTACCCGACGCCCTGCCCGTGGTCCTGGTGACCGGGGCCTCCGGCGGGATCGGTTCGCAGTTGGTCCGCAGCCTGTCGCAGCACTACCGAGTAGTTGCGACCGTCAACCGCGGGCGTCTGCCCGACGACTTGGCCGGTCGCGACGACGTTCAGACCGTGCCGTTGGACTTCGAGCGCCCCGGTTGGCAAGACGCGCTCGCCGAAACGCTCGCGAGCGACCGGCTGTTTGCGATCGTCCATTGCGCGTGGCCCGGCATGCCTCGCGGCGGTCTGCTGGACGTGCCTCAAGACGTGATCCAGCGGCAGCTCGCCTTCGGCACCGTCCATTTGACCGAGTTGGCGAAGCTGCTCGGGCGACACGTTGCCGACGGCGGTGGACGCCTGATCGCGGTCGGCTCGACCGCCGGCGTCCGCAACCCCACCCCCGCCGCGGCCGCCTATTCGCTGGGTAAGGCGGCGCTGGAACAGACGGTCCGGCTGCTCGCCTGCGAGTTGGCGTCGAAGCGCGTCACGGTCAACGCCGTCTGCCCCGGATTCGTGCCCGTGGGCATGAACCAACAAGCAGACGACCGCCGCAAGAAGCTCGAGGCGGCCCACACACCGCTCGGCCGGTTGTGCGATCCGGACGACGTCGCCGCGACCGTCCGCTGGTTGCTCCGCGACGAATCGTCGTTCGTCTCAGGCCAGATCGTCGCTCTGACGGGGGCCCGGCTTTGAACGGGTGGTTCAAGGCTGTGAACTCGCGTGCGCACCGTCGATCGCTCGCCATGGCCGGCTGAAGTCGATGAAACGGCCCACCACCTTGCGGATCTCGGCGAACGCCACCGGCTTGGTCAGGTAGGCGGCGATCCCCAGACTGGTAACCGCTACTCAAGTATAGCTCACGGCGAGCCACCGCAAGACAACGTCCACCAGACCACAACACACGCCCCCGCGAGAACCAGAAAGTCCAGCGCCAGCTTGGCGGGAGAGTAGCGGCGATACTCGTTCTTTCTCATGGGCGGGATCTCGTCGACACGGGCATCGAACGGACGGCAGTAATTATAGCGACCGCGCCCGTCCGATTTCCAGTACCCGGCAGAGAATTTCTCCGGATTACCCTGGCAGAAAGCTACCCGCCCGCACTACAAAGTCAAGCGAATCGCGGCCGATTCCTGCAGAAACGTCCGGGGATTCGGCAAGAGCAACCCCACGGAGGGGCGTTAAATCCGTGCGTCACGAGTCGTGGCCACAGGCGGCCCGCCTGTGGTATAGTGCAGGCGAGCCGCCTACACTACGAACACCGGACTCGCCATGCCACGCAAGTACCTCGCGTTTGATATCGAAATTGCCAACGCATTTCCCGACGGAGCGGACTGGAGACAGTATCGGCCGTTGGGAATCACGTGCGCGGCGACGCTGGCCGCCGGCGCCGACGAGCCAAAGCTCTGGCACGGCATTGACGCCGACGGTCGGCCCGCCGACCGGATGAGCCGCGAGGAGGCCGCCGCGCTGGTCGACTACCTGGTCGAAGCCGCCGCGCAGGGATATATGATTCTCACCTGGAACGGTCTGGCGTTCGACTTCGACGTCCTGGCCGAGGAGGCCGCCATGGCCGAGCCGTGCAAGAAGCTGGCACGCGAGCACGTCGACATGATGTTCCACGTCTTCTGCCAGCTCGGCTATCCGGTCGGGCTCGACGCCGCCGCGAAGGGGATGAATCTGTCCGGCAAATCGGAGGGGATGAGCGGCCTGCTGGCGCCGCCGATGTGGGCCGACGGCAAGCGACAGGAGGTGCTCGACTACGTCGCACAGGACGTCCGCACAACGCTCGACGTGGCAACCGCCTGCCGGCGCGACCATCGTTTCTGCTGGATCACCCGTCGCGGAAAACGCAGCCGGATGCCCCTGCCGGGCGATTGGCTCACCGTGACCGAGGCAACCAAGCTGCCGCAAGCCGACACCTCGTGGATGGACAACCCCATCCCGCGCCGCCAGTTTACCGCCTGGCTGAATCGGTAGCAACTACTCCGCCGGACACACGAAGCGGACAGTCTTCCGAATCGGGTCTACCCCAATGTACGATTGACCGGGTGGCAGCGATGATTTTCCGCGGTTGACGTTGCCACTTGATAGGGCCGTTTCGGAAAATCGTCGGTATTGCGCAGCAACGGGAGGATGGGGGTCGTGGTCGCACGACAAAGGAGAGTTCCGACCGAACTGTGCCTCTCGTGGCTGCGCCACCCCGACGTTTTTCCGGCCATACCCAAGAAAATGGCCGCGTCTTTTGCGGAAAAAACATCGGGGCCACCCAATACCCCGTGCCTGCTAAGCCGCGAGCGGTGATTAGAACGCGCCGCGTTTGGCGGGTTCGCCTGGCGGGCGGCGTTCTTTGAAGCGGCCGGAGACGTTGCCGCTGGACTCGGGCACGACGCCGCCGGGTGGCTTGGCGCGGAAGTCGTTGGGGTTGGCGCCGCGGCCGAACTTGACCGTGTGGGTGCGGTTCTTCCAGCCCATCATCTCCAGCAGCTTATTGAGCGAGATCGTCTCGATCCCCTTCTCTTGGGCGATTTCGGTCATCTTCGAGTGCTTAGCCAGCCCTTCGGTGTCCTTGTCCCGCGGCTGTTCGCCGACGACCAGGTAGCGGGTGTTGATCGACATCTCGTTGACCGAGTCGACCACGCCGCCGTTCATCTTGATCAGGTTGGCGACGACTTCCTCGTCGCTCTTGCCGTCGCCGTCGATGTCGATGAACCCGGTCAGGGCAAACCGCCGCAATTCGCCGG
>JABMRB010000526.1 GCA_013202865.1 Candidatus Nealsoniibacteriota bacterium
CAATTGCCCCCCACAGCCAACAAAACTGCTAGCATTTGGCAAGGTTACGATCAAGGCCGACCGAATTTGAAACTGCCCCACCCCCACAAGCTCCCCCCTCACTCGGGTGGCGAAAGCAGGCAATTGACGCCGTCGCAAGAAACGGTCAATCTGAGGTTCTTCGGACGCCCCAGATTTCCAACGTATTCCGACACGCCCTCGGGTCACCGCTGCCGAGCAAGAGGACATCAAGGCCGGGGAAACGACGGTCGCCAAAACGAAAGCCAAGCGACGGAAGGAGGCAACCAAGGCCGCCGAGGAGGAGGCCGCCAAGAAGGCCGGCACCAACGACATCTGGACCGTCACAAATGAGCAGGCCGTCGTCCGGTGCGACGCCCTTATCACCGACCCGCCCTATGGCATCCTCGACGAACCGTGGGAGCCGCCAAGTTGCAGGAGTTCACGTGCGAGTGGGTGGGCAAGTGGGCGGAATGCGGCGCAGGCTTGATGGCTATCTTTTGGAGCCAGCGGTGGCTCTGGGACGGCCGCGAGTGGTTCGATGACGCGCTGGCAGACTATCGGTTTCAACAGTTGCTCGTCTGGCATTACGCCAACACTCGGTTACTGCACCCAGCCACGCGATTCGCTTGCACACGGCCCGTGCTTCGGTGATAATAGCATTGGCTCTTTATCGCGAGCGAGGCGGGTTTCTGTGCCGTTTTCACGGGTACTGCATACCAATCGTAACACGCTTTTTTACGGAGACGGTCGTCGTGCGCAACTTCCTGAGAACAACGCCGCGCGGGCGCGCCGCGTCGGCGAGACTCGCAAGGGCTGCTCGAAGCAAGCTTGGCCGGTCGAACCGGTTGAGTTTCGAGACGCTCGAGCAGCGGCTGGTGCTCGACACCGGCCCGTTGTTTATCAACGAATTCATGGCCGACAACGAGAGCAGGCTGAAGGACGAGGACGGGGCCTACTCCGATTGGGTCGAGATCTATAACCCCGGACCGTTGTCGGCCGACCTGGATGGGTGGTTCCTCACCGACAACGCCGGGGACCTCACCAAGTGGCAATTCCCCGACGTTACGATCGAGCCGGACGACTATCTGCTCGTGTTCGCATCGAATAAGGACCGCCCGGGTACCGGTCTGAAAGGCGAGTTGCACACGAACTTCGAGCTCGGCGCCGGCGGTGAGTACCTTGCGCTGGTCGAACCGGACGGCCTTACGGTCGAACACGAATACTCGCCCGAGTACCCCCAGCAGAAAGAGGACGTCTCCTACGGCATGACGCAGGAAAACGCCACGTTCTTCATGACCGAATCTGCCCAGGTCACCTACCTCGTGCCAACGCTTGCCGAAGAGCCGCTTCAGACCGTATGGATGGAGATCGACTACGACGATTCCTTGTGGGCCGGTTTCACGCAGGCATCGCGGGTCATGATTACGGAGGTAGGCACGGGCTCTCCTCGCTTTGTCGAGATCCAAAACGCTTCCGTGGGTACGGTCAACACGTCCGGTTGGATCGTGGCGGTCAACGATGCCCAGAGCTTCAAAATCAACGACGTACACGACACGTTCTGGAATCTGCCGTCCGGGATCGGTCCGAGCGGCGTGCTCTACCAGTCGGGTACCTCCACGGATCCCAACTACTGGGGAATCGCCCTTCCCTGGCTGACCCACGGCCCCGGGTGGGTGATGATCCTCGACGATGTCGGTAACGTCGTCGATTTCGTTGTCTGGGGATACGGCGATGCGTCCATCCAGCAGTTCCAGACGAACGTCAACGGACACGACGTCTCGATCGCCGACATCTGGAACGGGTCGAAGGTTCCGGGCGTCGGGAGCACGTTTAACTCGCTGCAGCGGATCGGCGACGCCGACCACGACAGCGCCCTCGATTGGGCCTTTCGGGAACCCACGTCGATGGACGAACCGAACGACGACCTGGAGACGCCGTTCATCACCAAACTCTCGACCGCGGTCGGGTTCGACGCCGCGTCGACCGGCGTGGGCGCCGCCGTGCAGATTGACGTCGAGGCGGAAATGCACGGGCAGAACGCCTCGGCTTGGGTCCGGACCCCCTTCGAGGCGGAGGACCCCAGGCTGTCGGACATGCTCCGGTTGCAGATGCAGTACAACGACGGATTCGTCGCCTATATCAACGGCGTCAAGGTGGCCGAGGACAATGCCCCGGCAGAGCCCTTATGGAACTCCACGGCCACGGCCGCCCGCTCCGTGGGCGACTCGCTCGCGGTCGTGGAATTTGACATCTCGGCCTACATGGACGTGCTGCAAGCAGGCGAAAACGTGCTGGCCGTGCATGGCCTGAATGTCAGTGCGGCCGATTCTGACTTCCTGATCCTGCCGGATCTGATGCGTAACAGCCGGCATTTCTTCAACCGCGCGACGCCCGGAAGCGTCAATTCGCAGGGGTATCCGGCTCCGGCAGTACCGGTCGAGATTCTCACACCGGGCGGCACGTTCGTCAATTCCATGACTGCGGAAATCACAACCACCGCAAACGACGCGGTCATCCGCTATACGCTCGACGAAACGCTTCCAGTCGAGTCGTCGCCGGAGTACACCGGCCCAATCACGATTACCACCACGCAGCAACTCCGCGCCCGGGCGTTCCAGCCGTGGCAATCGCCGGGCCCCGTATCGACCGAGACCTACGTGGCCTTGGGCGACGCCTACATGCAAAACTTCACGTCCGATCTCCCGATTGTCATGCTCGATGATTTCGGCGGCGGGAGGCCCTCGTCAGAACGGCCGGCCTACATGGCAATCTTTGATACGGTTGGTGACCGCAGTTCGCTGACCACCGGGATGGATGTCGAGTCGCGAATCGGTATCAAGATCCGCGGGTCGAGCACGGCTGGACGCGACAAGGCCTCCTACTCGATCGAGGCTTGGCAGCAGGAGATCAACGACGACATCGATATCGCGCCCCTGGGAATGCCGGCCGATTCGGACTGGGTGCTCTACGGCCCCTATAACTTCGACCGGGCGTTGATCCGCGATCCTTTCATGTACGAGTTAAGCAACCAGGTCGGCCGCTACGCCGTGCGGACGCAGTTCGTCGAGGTGTTCTTCAATATGGACGGCGGCTCGTTGCGGCAGGACAACTATCGGGGCGTCTACGTCCTCATGGAGAGTATTAAGCGCGGCCCCGACCGCGTCGACGTGGCGAACCTCGAACCGGGTGACAACACCGAGCCGGACGTCACCGGCGGGTACATCATCACGGTCGACCGCCGCGACCCGGGCGATAGCGGATTCTCCGCCGGCGGACAGAGCAGTCTCAACTACGTTGACCCCGAGGAACGTAACGATATCACGACGGCTCAGAAGGCATATATCAAAGAGTACATTGACGCCTTCGCCGCCGCGCTGAACGGCTCGAACTTCAAGGACCCCGATCTGGGCTACGCCGCCTACCTTAACGTCGATTCCGCAATCGACCATAACATTCTCATGATGCTGACGAAAGATCCCGACGCCTTCCGGCTCAGCAGCTACCTCCACAAGGACCGCGAAGGTTTACTCGAGTACGGGCCGATCTGGGACTTCGACCGCACCATGGGCAACGACGACGATAGCCGGGCCCTTAACCCGATCGGCTGGAATACCAACGACATCGACTTCTTCAACTATTCTTGGTTCAACAGGCTCTTCCAGGACATCGACTTCCAGCAACGGTACACCGACAAATGGCAAGCGTGGCGCCAAGGCGCCTTCAGTACGGCCAACATGGACGCCATCATCGATTCGATGGCCGCCCAACTCCAGGAGGCCCAGGTCCGAAACTTCCAAAAGTGGCCCGGATCGAATCCGAAGGGCAACGCCCCCTTCCCCAACACCTACCAGGGGGAAATCGACTGGCTAAAAGACTGGCTCCAGCGGCGAACCACGTGGGTCGACGAGCAATTCGCCCCCATGCCTGGGATCAGCCACGGCGGCGGCCTGATTCCTGGCCCCGTGACGGTTACGCTGACAGTGCCCAGCGGCACCACCGTCTACTATACGACCGACGGCCACGACCCCCGCGTCAGCGGCGGCGGGATCTACGCGGGCGCCTCGGTCTACACACCCGGGTCGCAGATCTTCGTCGACTCCAACACGCGGATCACCGCCCGGTCCTATGCCGCCAGCGGGTTCGAAGGCCTGCCGAAAATGACCTCCTTGCCCGAATGGAGCGGCCCGACAAGTTCCACGTTCATCTTCGAGCCTCGCGTCGACGGCCGCTACGTGTTCTACAACGATTCGGCGTACGACACGGGTGGCCCCGTCGGCGACGATCCTGCAATCGCCACCGACAAGGTGGCGCTGCGGCCGGGTAACGAGGCCACGTTCGCGAACTATACCAGCTACGCTTATGGTATCAACGGGATCATGGTCGACCTGGCAAACCTGCCCGTCGGCGTGATCCCCGACGTCGACAACTTCCGGTTCCACGTAGGCAACGACGATACGCCGGACCAGTGGGGCGCGGCCGCCGAGCCGAGTTCCGTGATCTTCCGGCCCGGGGCGGGTGAGGACGAATCGGATCGGGTGTCGATCATCTGGGAGGACGGCGCGATCCGCAACCAGTGGCTGCAAGTGACCGTTTCCGCAGTCGGGCTCGGATTGGCGGCCGACGACGTGTTCTACTTCGGCAACGCCGTGGCCGAGTCGGGCAATTGGTCGGCGGACGCCGAGGTGACCACCACCGATCTGTTATTAGCTCGGAACAACCCCCGTGACTTTCTTAGTCCGGCAGAAATCGACTTCCCTTACGACTACAACCGCGACACATTTGTCAACGCCATCGACGTGTTGCTGGCACGCAATAACCCGAGGAGTTTCTTCGACGTCCTGGAGCTGATCGACCTCCTTGGCGAGGCGGAGGAGGCCCAGGGTGCCCCGCTGGCCAACGTTGCCTGGCTCACGGAATTCGACCAGACGGCTGTCCACCAACACCCGGCAGATAAGGACAACACCATGGCAGCCGTGGACAAGCTGCTGGCGGTGGGCCTGATGTAACCGGTTCTGTTCCTTTGAAGAACAGGCCGGGAAACCTTGTTGATAATGTCAATTTGACCGTGGCCGTTTGGTCGGCCACCTGTACCTAAGGGGTACGTTGATGAAAGTGTGTGACTCATCGGCTAAAGATCTCCCCTGACAATGCAGGACACTGGCAACGCTCTGTAGCCTTGGCAGTTCTGCTAGGTAGAGTTTCCGCATGGCTACGAAAGGAACCGACTAATACCTTCGGTAAAGCATGACCACATTCCCGCCAATATCAGAGCCGCCTGGGAAGCCCCCGGGCTAGGGGATGTCCTAAACGGTCGCAGGCAGTTTGCTAGTGCCTTCGATCCAGAGCACTTGTGCTAGATTCCCGGATCAGCCAATTATTCCGGGATGTTTAGGGGAGCAGCGGACCGCTGTTGGGTACAGAAATGAGTCGGAGCCTAAACGGAGACGTTTGAGTGTCAATAAGGGAACCAGGGAAGCTCGGTTGAGTATGGTAGTCACAAAACACCTACCGATGAGGCAGCCGAGTGGCGGAGCACCCGTAGTAGTCCGAGACGTTAACGACGTTCACATGGCGAAGGGGTGCAGGATGATTCGTGATGGGATGACCGAAGTGTTCTTCAATTTGGAGGCTTTCAAATGAACATCGACGTAGTCCAGCGTAGGCTCTGGGAGCAATCGCACGCCCACAAGCAACACAGGAAGTCAGGAACGCCGTTATTTCCGACCAACC
>JABMRB010000527.1 GCA_013202865.1 Candidatus Nealsoniibacteriota bacterium
CCACCAACTCCGGTCGCGGTTCGAGCCGGCCCTGGCCGGCCTCGCCCCCGACCCGGCCAAGCTGCCGGACTACCTCGGCATGGTCAAGCCGGCCGCGAACGCCGACCACGGCGACTACCAGGCCAACTTCGCCATGCCGCTGGGCAAGCGGCTGGGACGACCGCCGCGGGAAGTCGCCGCCGAGATCCTCCGCCAGATCCGGATGGAGGACCTTTGCCAACAGGTCGAGATCGCTGGGCCGGGGTTCATAAACCTGCGGGTTCGGGACGACCGGCTGATCGAGCGGTTGGGCGCCGCGGCTGGTGACGAACGGCTGGGCATCCCCAAGGTTGACAACCCGCGGACCTACGTGATCGACTATTCCGCCCCCAACGTGGCCAAGCCGATGCACGTCGGACACATCCGCTCGACGGTCATCGGCGACGCGCTGTGCCGCGTGCTCCGCCTGCTCGGCCACCGGGTCGTCAGCGACAACCACATCGGCGACTGGGGCACCCAGTTCGGGATGATCATCTACGGCTACCGCCGCTTCCTCGACGAAGCCGCCTACCGGGATAGCCCGGTCGAGGAACTCGCCCGGCTGTATCGGCTGGTTCGGCAATTGGTCGATTATCACAACGGCAAGGCGAAGTTGCCCGAGATGCAGCAGAAGCTGGCCACACAGGAGTCCGCACTGCAACAGCGCAAGGTCGAGGCCGGCGAGAAGCCCGACAAGAAAACCCGCAAGACACTCCGGAAACTCGAAAACGACCTCGAATCGGCCCGCAAGCAATTGGCCGAACAGCAAGCCAAACTCGCTGCGGTGGACGACGACCCCGAGCTATCGAAATTAGTGGCCGAGCACGCCGAGATCTCTTCGGCCGTGCTGGCCGAAACGGCCAAGCTCCATGCGGGCGACGAGGAGAACCTGCGGCTGTGGCGAGAGTTCCTGCCCGCCTGCGAAGACGAAATCAATCGTGTCTACGGTCGCTTGGGTGTGACGTTCGACCACACGCTCGGCGAGAGTTTCTACAACGACCGGCTCGGACCGATCGTCGACGATTTGCTTGAGCGGAAAATCGCCCGCGAGAGCGACGGCGCGATCTGCATCTTCTTCCCGGATCGCGACGTGCCGATGCTGATCCGCAAGCAGGACGGGGCCTTCCTCTATGCCACGACCGACCTGGCCACGATCCGCTACCGCCAGGAGACGTTCCAGCCCGACGCGATTCTCTACGTCGTCGATTTTCGCCAGGGCATGCACTTCGAGCACCTCTTCGCCGCCGCGGGACTGATCGGCTACGACGACCTGGAGTTGCGGCACGTCAGCTTCGGCACCGTGATGGGTGAGGACGGGCGTCCGTTCAAGACCCGCGAGGGTGACACGGTCGGGCTTGAGAGCCTGTTGAACGAAGCGGTCCGCCGCGCCGGCCAAATCGTCGCCGCCAACGACGACGCCAAACCGGACGGCGCCGAACTCTCCGAACAGCAACGCCGCCAGGTCGCCGAGACCGTCGGCATCGGGGCCCTGAAATACGCCGACCTCTCGCAGAACCGCACCAGCGACTACAAGTTCAGCTACGACAAGATGCTGGCTACCGTCGGCAACACGGCCACTTATATGCAATACGCCTACGCCCGAGTGCGGAGCATCTTCCGCCGGGGTAACGTCGACGTCGACGCCTTGCGAACTTCCGCCGCGGCCATCGTGCTCGACGCACCGGCCGAACGGGCACTGGCGGTGGAACTGCTGCGGCTGTCCGAAGCCCTCGACCTGACCGTTGCCGACTACCGCCCCAACCAGTTGACTGCCTACCTGTTCGAGCTAGCCAACCGCTATTCGACGTTCTTCGACCAGTGCCCCGTGCTGAAGGCCGAGACCGACGGGCTCCGCCAGAGCCGGCTGCTATTGTGCGATCTGACCGCTCGGACGATCAAATTGGGCCTCGAATTGCTCGGAATCGACGTGGTCGAGCAGATGTAGCCCCCCACCGTGGCGGGTTTTGCTTTCGCGGGCTAATCCACTCGCTTGCGCTTCGAGCTTGTATTGGGAACAAACCGGCGCCGTCGAACTCGTACCCTATACTTGACTTGATAGGACCCGTCCGGCCCGGGCGCATCCCGCCCACCGGACCGTCAACCCTGCCTCAAGCCCCAAACCGTTTGGAGTACCGTTGTGAATAGCACTAGTACGTATTCCGCCCGATTCGTCCCGTTGCTTACCGTCGCGGCGATCTTCGCTCTGGCGGTCGCGGCAACTGCAAACGCCGCGATCGAAAACGCCCCGTTCAGGCAGATCGCTCCGGAGGTCTACGCCGGACCCGGCATCAAGCCCGACGAGATCGAGGAACTCAGGCAGGCCTTGGAGAGTTTCCGCAAACAGGAGTTCGAGCAGTGTTCGAGGTCGCTGGAGGCCGCCTGCAAGAAATACACGCAACTGCCCCCGGCCAAGCTGATGCTGGCCCGGTTCTTCCTCGCCGACAATCTGTTCGCGCCCGGCATGGTCGCCATGGAGCAGGCCGCCGCCGAGCACCCGGAGTACCCGGGCGTCTACGTCACCTTTGGCGAGATGGCGATCCGCCAGCATCGCATGAGCGACGCGCTGCTGCACTTCGAGAAGGTGCTGGCAATCGCAGAGGACGGCCCATGGCGGCTGACACAGCGGATGAGCTTTGTGGTGCGAGCCCATCGGGGTCTCGCGTCGGTCGCCGAGTCGCGAGGCGATTGGGCATCGGCAAAGATCCACCTCGACCTGCTGCTGAAATACGAAGCCAAGAACGGGCGTCTGCGGCAAGCGCTGGCTCGGACGCTGCTGCATCTCGATCGGCCCGGCGAGGCCTACGAACGATTGCAGGAAGCCACCAAGCTCGATCCGACGTTGGCCCCACCGGCCGTGGCCATGGGGATGCTCTACTCGCGAATTGGCACCGGAGACAAGGCCGCCGAGTGGATGGACCGTGCCGTCAAGGAGAACCCGAAAGACCCGAAAAGCCTGCTGGGGGTCGCCACGTGGCTGCTGCAGCAAGGCAAGCTCGACGATGCGCAACGGCGCGCCGACGCGGCCTTGAAGGTCGCCCCCGATTCCGCCCAGGCGATGTTCCTCTGCGGCGTCGTCGCTCAGCACCGCAAAGACTATCCGCTGGCGGAAACCCACTTCCAACTCCTCCACCAGAAGACGCCCGACGACTGGCGAGTTCGCGATCTGCTGGCCATCGTCCTGGCCGAACAGCCCGAGGCATCCAAGCAACGCCGGGCGGTCTTTCTCGCCGAAGCGAACCTCAAAGAGCAACCCGACTCGATCAACTTTCTCACCACCGCCGGCTGGGCCTACTACCAACTGGACCGGCTCGACGACGCCGAGAAGAGTCTCCAGGCCGCCAAGGACAAGACCAACGGCCCGCCCGGACTCGACACGGCCTACTACCTGGCCCGTGTGCGAGCCGACCGGGGGCAATGGGCCGAGGTCCGCGATCTGCTCAAACCGACCCTGAGCGCCACCGCCGTATGGAACTTCCGTGAGGAAGCCCGCGGTTTGCTCGCAAAGGCCGAGAGGTCGCTGGGCGACGCAGCCCGGACGCCCAAGGAAGACTAGGTTCGTAGTGACCGCATTCATGCGGTCGGCCTTCTTTTGGTGGCTTTTCGTGTTTCTTATAGCCAATCCCCCCAAAGCCCTGGCAGTTCTGCGCCAACAAGACGGAGACTGGCAGCCAGCATATCGATCTGCGATTGGGGCCCGTGCAGTCGGTCAACCAGTCATTCTGGGGGGAATGAAGGCGTCTGATTTACCGGAATCTCTTAGGATTCGCAAAATATCTATTTTACCCAGCGACAAATGGGCCTTCGGCGGTCAATACATATCCAGACGTGATAGGGTCGCTCGGATGTGTCGGGCGTCCCTTACGCGACGCTGTGTATGCATCGTGGTTTGACAGAACGTTCCACAACTATGGGAGAATGAGCGATGAGCAGGAAAGTTCTTGCGTGTGTCTTATTGATCGTTGCGGCCATGCTGGTCGCCAACGTGGGCCAAGCGGCCACCGAGCAGCAGAAACAGGCGGCGATTGACGCGGGTCTGGCATACCTGGCCGGCAGCCAACTCGGAGACGGACACTGGGCGTATAGCAACAACGGAGAGCTTGCCGCAACGGGCTCGGCCGCACTGGCCTTCATCGAAGAGGGCTACCTGCCCAACGATGGTTCCATTTATGGCGACGTCGTCGGCAAGGCGGTCAATTATATCTTCAACCGGGCCACCGTGCAGTCAGGTTTCGGCTGGGAAACGGCCGGGTATCCGCGCCATGCGGAAGACTACAACAACGATGGCATATTGAATGACGGCGGCAACAATCAAGCGCTCTACTTCAATCCGGGCAATTATAATAGAAACGTGTACACTACCGGCATTGTCACTCCCGTTGTGTACGCGCTAGGTGAGGCGCTCGGAAGGGATACCACCGTCGGCGTGGGAAGCGTAACTAGCTCGATGACGTATGAGGACGTCATGCAGGACATCGTCGACTGGTTTTCCTTTGCCCAGGTCGAACCCAACAGGGGTAACTCTCGAGGCGGCTGGCGCTATTATGCGAACCAGACTACTTCCGACAACTCGACCGCGCAGTGGGGTGCCCTGCCCTTGCTGTACGGCGATTTGTGGGGACTGCCACACCCTGACTACGTCGAGGATGAACTGGAGTTGTGGATCAACTACGTGCAGAACCCCAACGGCGGGTCAGGGTATGATAACCCTTACACCTACGTGAACGTCGCCAAGACCGGCGGTCTGCTGTTGGAGTTGAAGGTCATCGGAGCCGACGAGAATGACCCGAGGGTGATTGCCGCGCAGAACTTCATCAATTCCCGATGGAACACCGGTCCCGGCGGCACGTGGTACGGCAACTTGGGCTTAGGTTTACCCGCAGTCTGGCTTGTAAAGTTGTCAAATCTTTCAGTGTGCCGGAGAGAGTGGCCGTTGTCAAGTGACTGTGGTTTCACGGGTTAGGTCGAGTTAAGTGCGTTTGTAA
>JABMRB010000528.1 GCA_013202865.1 Candidatus Nealsoniibacteriota bacterium
CACAGCGTCCCTCGCTGCCTGCGTCACAGCGTCCCTCGCTGCCGGCGGCACAGCCGACGAGAAGATCACCGGCGCATTGATCGCGGCGTTGGGTCACGCTAGCGGAGACGTCCGCCGGGCGGCCGCCCGGGCTTTGGGGCGCTTTGAACCGGCCGTTACGCCCGCGTTGAGCCGAGCCTTGGCCGATGCCAATACGGAGGTCCGCCGCGGGGCGGCCGAGGCACTTGGCTTGATAGGCGTCGCGGCCATCGACGAATTGATCGCGGCGCTAGCCAACGACAGTCCACCGGTCCGCCGCGCGGCCGCCCGGGCGCTGGGCCGCTTGGGCTCGGCCGCGAAGTCCGCCGAGCCGGCGTTGACCCAAGCGGCCTCCGCCGACAAGGACCCGCTAGTCCGCCAAACGGCCCACCGCGCCCGACGCCGGATCCGCGCTGCCCAATAGCCGCTTGCGGCTTAGCGCTCTGTCGAGATTAATGTTCCGCGTAGCTGGATTCGCAAGAATTCAGCTATAGGTGGGGCGGCAGCGGCCAATTGGGTGGGCAGTATTCTTCCTCCGGAATTTCCCGCCGGAACCTTTGCGCGACGGCGGGGTTTAATCCATTGGCTGGTGGATTTCTGCGCCCGATGGTTCGGGCCACACCGGCCGAGAATTTTCTGAGCAAGGAGAACGCGTATGTCCAAGTTGTGGTCCTCGATGCTGATCTTGGTGGTTGCCCTGTTCGTGGCGGTCGGCTCGGCCAGTGCCGCTGACGAGAAGAAGAAGAAGGACAGAAAGAAGGGAGAGCGTCCCACGGCCGAGGCGATCTTCAAGATTCTCGACGCCGACAGCGATGGCAAGCTGACCGTCGACGAGATGACAAAGAGCCGCAGAATCGACGGCGACAAGGACAAGGCCGCGGCGGCCATCAAGCGGATGGACACCGACGAGAACGGCACCGTGAGCCTCAAGGAATTCACCGCGGCGATGAAGAGTCGCCAAGGCGATCGCAAGAAGGGTGGCGGCGATCGCAAGAAGGGCGGCGAGAGGAAGAAGAAGTAGCCGCAGGTATTTAGCCCGCCGTGAATACACGGCGGGGAGCGGTCGGCACGTGTGAGTGCTGCACGTGTTTGCCGCGCGGCCCCAGGGTGTGTTCACCCGGGGCTAAGTAGTGGTGAAAACCGGACCGCCGGGGAATTCCCCGGCGGTCTTTTTGTGCGCTACTTCCGTTTCGCCTTCGCCTTGATATCCATAGAGACCTTGCCGTCGCGGTCCTTGAAAACCATCGTCCACACGAACGTGTCGTCGTCGATGAACCGGGGGCTCCGTCCCGCGTTTTTGCCGTTGGAGCTTTGTGCCCGGCCAGATATGATGGGCCGGAATATGGTGTAACCGCTGCGCCGGGGTCGTACGGAATCCTCGAATCGTAAGGAGAGGAAGAATGAAGGGATTGCACATGGCGCTGCTCGTCGCGTTGCTGGCGTTTTTGCTTGCAGTGGAACCGACCGGGGCGGCCGAGTCTTGCGACAAGAAGGCCGAAGCTGCCGCACAGCCCGGCGCGAAGATCGGGCTGCTCGACCTCGACTACATCTTCAAGAACTACCCGCGATTCACCGAGAAGATGGTCAAGTTGAAGGCCGACATTCAAAAGGCCGAGGAGAAGATCAAGAAAAGCCAGGAAGAGTTCGCAAACATGACCACGCAACTCCAAGCACAAACGTTCGGCACACCGGAACACACAGCCCTGGAAGCGGAGATTACCGCGACCAGGGCCCAGATGGCGGCGAGCGTCGAAACGCATAAGAAGGCCTTCATCCGCCGCGAGGGCCAGGCATACTACGAAGCCTACGAGGAGATCCGTCGAGAGACCGAAGACTACGCCAAGGCCAGGGAGATTTCGGTAGTGGTCCGCTACTACGACACCGCGGCAGCCGGTCCGGGTAATCTGAAAGCCGTTTCGCAGCACCTTAGCCGACAGATCATCTGGCGCGACGGAGCATGCGACCTGACGCGGGCCATTCTGCAGCGACTCGAACAGAAGTCGAAAGAAGAACCGTCCGAACCGGCTGAGGAGCCGCCTGCCGAGGTGCCCTCCGCCGAAGACTCGCCGGTGAAAGACGCTTCGAGGCCGGATCATACCGTCGAGTTGCCCGACAATGCGAACGAGGGAACGCTCGACAACGTGACGGTTGCCGTGATCGACATGGGCCACGTCATCAAGAACTACTCTCACGCCCAGAAGATGCAATCCGATTTGAAGGCTGAGGTGGAGAAGGCGGAAGAGTGGGCCAAACAGCAGAGAGAAGAACTCAAGAACATGATCGAGCAACTCAAGGTGCATATCGTCGGAACACCGCAGTACACACAACTAGAGAAGAAGATTGCCGCCGAGCATGCCAAGACGACGACCGATATCAAGTTCAAGCAGAGAGAGTTCCAGCAGCGCGGCGCCAAGATGGCCTACGAGGTCTATGAAGAGATTGTCTCAGAAGTGGAAGACTACGCCAAGGCGCAAGGGCTCCAGTGCGTGCTTCGTTTCAACGGCACGGAGGTGAACGTCGGTGCGCCACAGGACGTTGCCCGGCGATTGCGGGAGCCGATCATCTGGCACGACGGAGCATGCGATTTGACGCAGGTCATCCTGCATCGTCTCGAACAGAAATTGAAAGAGAAACCGTCCGAGCCGTCCGACAATGCGAACGCAGACGCGTCTGAGGCAGTGACGGTTGCCGTGGTCGATGTGGCCCACGTCTTCAAGAACCACTCCCGTTTCATGGAGATGGACTCCGATTTGAAGGCCGAAGTGAACCAGGCGGAAGAGGCAGTCCAACAGAAGAGGGAAGAACTCAAAGGCATGGTCGAACAACTGAAAGTGCAGATCGCCGGAACGCCCGAATACGCGCAACTGGAGAAGAAGATCGGCACCGAGAATGCCAAGGCAACGAGCGATATCAAGTTCAAGCAGAGAGATTTCCAGCAACGCGCCGCCAGGATGAGCTACGAGGCCTACGAAGAGATCGTCTCAGAGGTGGAAGACTACGCCAAGGCGCAAGGGCTGCAGTGCGTGCTTCGCTTCAACAGCACCGAAGTGAACGCCGGTGTGCCGCAGCAGGTTGCCCAGCGTTTATCGCAGTCGATTGTTTGGCACGACGCCGTATCCGACGTGACGCAGATCATCCTGCAGCGACTCGAGCAGCGATCGAAGGAGCAACCGTCCGAGTCGGTGGAGGAACCGTCGGCCGAGGAACCGGCCGCGAAAGAGCCGCCGCTCGTGCCACCCACGGTCGACAGGCCGTCGACGGGAGATGCGCCGCGTTTGGGACGTTGCGGTTGGAGATTTCTGTACAACCCGGTATGATGAGGGCGACGCGCGTCGGCCGGCGGGACGGCGAGGCGTCTGAACAATCTCCCGTCCACCCCTCCCTAAAGGAGTTCGACAATGGCCAAGGCCGCCGCGCGTCACATTCTCGTAGAAACGGAACAACAGTGCCAGGCATTGAAGGACGAGATCGAAGCGGGAGCCGATTTCGCCGAGGTCGCCGGGCAACACTCGAAATGCCCGTCCGGACAAGAAGGCGGGGCGCTCGGCGAGTTTGGCCCGGGACAGATGGTGCCGGAATTCGACACCGTGGTGTTCAACGAAGAGGTCGGCAAGGTGCATGGCCCGATTCAGAC
The DNA here is from genome assembly GCA_013202865.1 of Candidatus Nealsoniibacteriota bacterium. Taxonomy (GTDB): domain Bacteria; phylum Planctomycetota; class Planctomycetia; order Pirellulales; family Thermoguttaceae; genus JABMRB01. The sequence goes on from JABMRB010000528.1 coordinate 3,653, forward strand.
CCAGTTCGGTTTTCATCTGGTGGAGATCACCAGCCGGACCGATTAGCAACGTGTAGGGTGCGTGAAACGCACCTATGTCAGATCCTGCGGTGCGTTTCACGCACCCTACAGTTTCTCGGCCACGTGCAGCGTGAACGGGAAGTTCTCGTGCGGCACCTTCAATAGCGTGACCGTGTAGCTCCATTTGCCCGCCGCACCCGGTACGTCGATCTCGATGGTCGAGGTGCCTTCGCGTTGTTTCTTTGTGCGCCCGTCCGGCCCGGTTACGTCCAGCCGCAGTTTGGCGCGGTGTCCCCCGCCGCCGGCGACACGGGGTCCCTCGAAATCGAGCACGAACTTCAGGTCCTGGTCGGTCTCGCTCAGATAGGCCCCGACGATCTTCTGCTGGCCGCCCGATGCGCTGAGCAGGCTGCGATCCACCGGCGAGAAACCGCCGACGGCCAACTCGCGTCTCACTTGGGCCTCGGTCTGAGCGGTCAGCGTGGTGAAGACCAGGTAGCGCAATAGTTCCAACTCGGTGTCGCTGGTCTGCTTCTCGTTATGGAAGGAGGTGAACACGACGCTGCCTTTGCCGAAATCGAACTGCACCAGCAACGGGCTATCGGTGCGGCGGCCGTCGCTGCGCCGGAAAGTCCCGCGCAGATGGGTCGTTACTTTCGACTCGTCGAAGGCGGCCGGGATCCATCCCTCCTTGTCGAAATGCAGTTCGATCGTGTCGCGTCCGAGCCGCTTCTTCAGCCCCCAGTCGACCACCTCGGCAAAGACCGTGATGTGGCCGGCCCCGGTAGTCATTTTCGTCTTGTCGATGAATTCCGGAAAGGCGATCTTGAGGATGTAGAAATAGAAGTCGGACGCGTAGAGCGCCCCGCCGTTGTAGACGTAGCTGCGAAGGCTATCGCGCAGCCGCTTGTCGATCTCGGGGCGAATCGGGCGAAGCTCACCGCCGCGGGCAGCCTCGCGGCCCTTCTCCTCGATTGTCCATTCTAACGGCATTTGACGGCAAGTGAGAAACACGGCGTTATACTGGCTCAACTTCTTGGGCTGCAGCAAGTCGTCCATCACGAGGTCGTCGTAGCGGGCGTAGGCTGGCCCAAGGGTTTGCAGCAGGCCGCCCATGTCGTCGAACTCGTGCGGGGTCACGGCCAGGCCCAGTGGATTGGCCTTCGATTGGGTGTGCTGGTCGCGTCCGGTCGTCGCGACAGGCGCCGGCTCTACGTCCGGCGTGGCCCGGCCGATCAGCAGGACAATCAGCACGGTCACCAGCAGACTCCCGGCGGCCACGGCGTCGATTAGCAATTGTTGCGGGTCCATACCCAGCAACAACGTCTTCTCGCAGCGTTCGCACCGTCGGGTCGACAGGCCCGTTTCCTGGCCGCAGGAGCAACGCATGGGGTGGTTCCTTGGGTAGTTGCACTCAATCAATTTAGCCCCGGGTGAACACATTTAGCCCCGGGTGA
>JABMRB010000529.1 GCA_013202865.1 Candidatus Nealsoniibacteriota bacterium
CCGAGATGGTGATGGAATGGAGGAAGCGGCGGCAAGCAGAAGGCATCTTGGTCGCCAAGAAGCTGGGCAAGTATCGAGGCCGGCTGCCAGGAACAACCAAGGGACAACCGGGCCGGGCCCGAGAGCTGCGAGAGCATGGGCTGAAACTGTTGGAGATTGCCACCGCCATGGGCGTGAGCAAGTCCACTGTTATTAGGTATCTTCGCTAGGACTCGCCTTGTTGCATAGTTTCAATTCCAGAAACTATTTCCAAAAAGCTGGAGGTTGGGTCCCATATAGCCCCTGGGGCAAGTCGCCTTCGGTCGGGTTCTTCTTCTGGTGGTGGGGGTTTGTCGTTGTTGGGGCGCGACCCAACGGCGATACACTTCCGATCCGCGATGTCAGTCGCCATCGGTGACACTGAGGATCGCCGATGCACTCGTCCACCACTGCCCCATCGTCGGCAAAGACACTGTCCGCCTACCTTTTCTGTCGTCGCCCAACGCCAGTGCATGTTCAGAAGCCGACCTTTCTCGAAGCGACCTTGTTAATGGGGACTCTCCATTTGAAGAAGCCGGGCAGATGGCGGTCTTGGATGGCTGTCCGGATACTCGCCCTCGTGGTGCGTGTCCTCTTTGGGTATGGCGAACCGAGGCGTGGCGGCCCTCACAAGGACATCCCTGTGAGTCTCACATAACGGCTGGGCTCGGTCTCGGGGGCAAGGTCACGGCGCCATAGGTAGCGTCGATCAGTCACGGATGTGCTTTGCTAACGCTTCGACATCGCGGCTAAGCTTCTCTATTCCGCCAGCCTCCCTACTAAGACTGGCGACCTCTGCGATGATTGATACGCCGTTGTTATGCTTGGCAAAAAAAGTCGTCAATGCACTGAGCAGCGTCTCCTCTCGCCTGCTTTCCTTCTCCTTCCGCAGCAGCCGGGAGATGTATTCCTTCACCGTTCTGTCAACCGACAAGTCCTTTGCGAAATCGCACAGGTAGATACTCTGCGGCTTGGCGTTAAGTAGTGTGTCTTCGTCTACCGTCTCCAACCACTCCTTGAACACTCGCCTGCACTCCTCCAGCCGTCCCATAGTCAGTCTCCATCGTGAATTGTTCCGAACATAATTTACTAAACAAAGGAATGTTGTGTATGTTGTAATCTTAGCACGAGTGGGAGTATTTGTCAAGAGCCAACAGCTCCTTACGGGTGTTCCGCTTTCTGGTGTATAGGCCGCACTACTGGGGGGTATCCACGCTCGTGTGGGTCATCTCGGTCTCTTCTGTAACTTATATAACTCCTGTTGTAGCAACGTGTTACGTTCATTTTTTGGAATTTTCTGTGGAACTGGGTTGAAGAGGATGAGTGGGATAGCTACGATGGTTCTGATGGGCCGCCGAAAGGCCGCGAAACAACGTAGTAAACAGCCATGGCCACCGTAGACATGACCGAAGCCAACTCGCACACGGCGACCGAACATGAACCCCGATAGGAGGAATGAAATTCCCGAGAAGTACCACGTCTTCTTCTCTGTAACCGAGAAGTGGATGCGAACCGTAAGTGCCGCGGACGAAGACGCGGCCCGGCAGAAAGTCCTTGATGACCTTCGAGAGAACGAGCCCCGCGAGATTGCCAAGCGTTGCGATGGCTCGCTGGCGTTCGGCGAGATCGTTAAGGCCGTGACCTGATGAAACTCGGGAAGACAGGGGCGTCAACTAACACAACGTGGTCGTGAGCACAAGGAGAACAGCAACGATGAACGCCGCCAGTTTCAGACGCCGATTGCAGTATCAACGAAGGCAGCACGGCTGGACCGCCCCGGTTTTGTTTAGCTTCTACGAAGGTGAAGAGGAATGCACCGAGGTGGAAATAGAGGAGTGGGAAGGGCATCACTGGTGTATTGTGTTGCTTGGGAGTGATGAAGTCGAACGGGTAGATATCAACGTGCTTATCGGCACGCTGGGCCGCGATACATCGCTACCTGTGTGGTGCGAGATCGACCGGGGCACGGATCTTGCAGAGTCCTTTAACGTGGGGCGTGTGTGGTGGGACGGATCGCGCGTGGTCGTCTCGCTATATCGAAACTGAAGACACTTTGAGAAACCAGCGATGGTGGATCCGATTGAACACGAGCGAGAACTCTACGAGACGCCGCCGGAACTCGTCGCGGAGCTACTGGCCCGCGAAGATTTCCATGGCGAAATCCATGACGCCTGTGCGGCACGACTGGCCCTTGTCGAGGGTTTGGCTCGTGACCGGTACTACCTGCGATTCTGCACTACACATGTTTAGCGTGGACGGATCATGCGATGAACACCTTAGGAAGCTCTTAGATTGGCTCGGCCTCCTGGCCGCAACAGTGTCCCCCAAATGCGGTAACCTCCGATGAAAGAACAACTTCAGTTGAATCGCTACGGCTGCGTCGATATACGCGCGGGCGTTCCAGAAACAGGACTTCACTTAGAGAAGCTGCCACTACCTGAAGCTGCGCTCCAAGCCGCGGGAATTGTGTCCGGAGAAGCCCTCGTCAAGTTCCTTCCGGGCAAGCGCAACCGGTGGAAGCCACAGTTCGATGGCTGGGTGATTGAGCGAAACTGGGAACAGAAGTTCGCCGACCACCAAGTAGCCGTCGACAATGTCCTCGCGCGAATTGAAGAAGAGGCACAGCGAGGCGAAGCTCAAGAGACTGGGCGCGATGAAGAGCAGCAAAGCCAACGTAGCGAGGCAGCGAAAAAAGGCGCGGAGACCAGGAAGAAGAATAGAATCCTGGGCCAGACCCCATATGGCCAGCTTCTCCTTACGCTCGAATCTGCCCAACAGGCGAGCGGCACTGCAAAATCTCGGGCAGCCAATGGCCTCCGGTACCGTGACTATAAGCGCCTTGACGGTAGCGAGTATTCACGAGCCAATTATCACAGAAGCCGTTGTGCGCGCGATAATGACTATCGCGCCAAGGCCGCAACTCTTCGCCAAGCCTGCGAGCTTGCACAGCAAGCGGAGATTCCATTCGGCTGGCAACCCGACCCTGCCAATTCTCAGGTTCCCTGGGTTGTCTACTTTGATCTCCCCACGGGGCAGGTCAGTTTCCATGCCCGGTCACGTGGCGAAGGACCAGAGTACGAGGGCCAATGGGATGAAGTGGAAGATGGGTCGGCCGATCGAATCCAAGCTGCAATACGCGAGGTGCTTTCGGACTGATTCTGCACCACTGAACCATGCCCGAGAGACGGATCGGATCAGGGTTCACATGTACCGTAAAGAGTACGACCAAACGATCAGCATTCTGTCAGGTATGCGCTATCCTGCTCGTCCTCTTGGCGGCAGCGATCTCCTCAAGATAGCATCGCAGTTGGAGAAGAAGTATCCAGATCAGATTCTGGCCTTCTACACGTCCGGTCTGGGAAACCTAAACCACTCCTGTCAGCGTGAAACCTACGCCCATAAAGCGAAAGTCGCTCAAAAAGTCCGCCACATGTGGGTCGATGTTCTGAAGACACCCGCTAAGTGGGAGGCATTTGCCAAACAGATCAAGGCAGACAACTTGAGACGCCCTGCCTTTCAAGAAGAGTTTACAAAAGAGGTGCCGAGTTGGAGGAACGTCTAGTTCGTCACATGCCCTTCCTCTGTCAATCGCTCAGAAGGCATAGCGCCCGAAGCCGAGGGAGCCATTTACGCCCGGCTTCGAGGTCAGGGGCATCATGGGCAAGGCGATGTCCACCATGCTCTTCATGTTCGCTGAAATGGGGATGGAATGGAGGAAGCGGCGGCAAGCAGAAGGCATCTTGGTCGCCAAGAAGCTGGGCAAGTATC
>JABMRB010000530.1 GCA_013202865.1 Candidatus Nealsoniibacteriota bacterium
GTGTCATCACCAGTAACAGTGTCATCACCAGTAACAGTGTCATCACCAGTAACAGTGTCATCACCAGTAACAGTACCTCGCTCGGTGAGTTTCAGCACGAGCTCGTCGCGGACCACGTAGCGGTCTTCCTCCTTCTCCTCTTCGAGGAGTTTTTCGAGGTCTACCGTGGCGGTCGGCCCTGCTCCCGGGCTAGTAGCGTCGGTTTCGATGATCTCTTCCTCCTCGGCCTTGTAGACCGAAGCGATCCGAATCACGGCCGAGTCCTTTGCGGTGGTCTTGTCGAGGTCGAGATCCCACAGCCGCACGAAGAGCGGTTGGCCAAGGTAGGCGGCCGGGGCCAGCGACTCGTAGGTGCCCAGCGTGAACGTGACGCCGCCGGTGGAGACGACCTCGACGGTCTTCTCCCGGGGTACGTCCTTCTCGCCTTCCTTGGTGTTGTCGTCGAGGTATCGTACGGTGATCCGGTCGCCGCCGACGATCTGGAGCGTGCCGTCGTCGGGCGCGGCCTCGCCGGCCTTGGTGAGAACGGAGCCGACGAAGACGTCCCGTTTGCTGCTCATCGGCTTACAGGTGACCGTTTCCTTGTCGCCGCTGGTGGTCGCGGTCGTGACGACGACCTCGCGGCCGAGGCGATTGAGCACGGGCAGATCGCCGTCGGTGATTCGCAGGTGCAGGCGGTGCCCGGCCTCGGCGTAGGCCAGCGTGGGGCTATCGGCGTCGATGAATGTGCCGACCTGGCCAAGCGCCTTGATCGCTTTGTCCCAATGCGATTGGGCGAAGTGCGACATGCCGATGTAGTAATAGGCCTTGTTAGCCCAGCCCGAGTCGGGGTGGTTGGTCGTGATCCTCCGCAGTACGGAGAAGGCGCTGGCGTACTGCCGCAACTGGAAATGGGCGACGCCGGTCAGGTAGAGCCCTTCGAGGTACAACTCCTGGTCCTCTGGGGTCATCTCCTTCTTGGCGACGGCGATCCGTTCGAGGTTCCTGAGGTGGTCGATAGCCAAGGCCTGCTGCCGGTCGTCGAGATGGTGTTTTCCCAGGGCGAGATACGCTTGAAACCGGATGGGGCTTTTTGGGTGCTGTTCGATGACGGTTTCGAACATCTTCACGCCGCGGTCGGTTTCACCGGCTTCGAGCAACTCGGCGGCACGCTGCAACAGCTTGTAGGCTGCGTAGTCGCCCTGCGAGTGCCGTGTGTCGCGGTCCTGTGCGGTGGCTCGCTGGGCCAGGGCATCGCCGCCCGGCAACGCCGCGGCAGAGAGCGCGGCTGTGAGCGCTACAATAACAAAGTTGGTTCTCATCGAAGGGGTTCTCCTACTGCAAGTAGTCCAATAATGTGTCAGTTTGCATCGACTCCGCCGCCCGTCTTGTAGCCTTCCTTCTCGAGTAGTTCGTGTGCTTCCTTGGATTGATCGCTGTCGGGATATTTCTTCAGCACGCTTCGAAGCGCGGCGATGTATTTCTTCTTGTCGCCCCCGTCGCGATACCAATGCGCCGTCTGCATCGCCGCCTTGGAACCCTCCTTCGGGAAGAAGTTTTCGATCTCGCGCAACTGGGTGAATGCGGAGGTCGGCTTCTTCAACTTCCAATGGCAGTGCGCGATCCGCCAGAGGTTGGCCGGTTCGTTCTGGCAGTTCTGGAACGCGGCGATCGCCTTGGCGTACTCCTTGAGCGACTCGTGGAACTCCGCTTTGGCCCACCATGCCTCGGTGGCGTAGCGATCGACCTTGACCAGACCGTCGGCCAACGGCAGCCCGGCGCTAGGATTCCAACCGCGATGCCGGTCGTGGTAGTAGCGCAGCAACTCGAACTTACCATAGGCCTGGTCTTTGGTCCGCAGGCAGACGTCCCTGACAACCTCGCCGCTACAGTCCCAGAACCTCCCGGCGATACCGGCGATCTCCTTGTCCTCGATCTCACCGTACCGGATCTTCGGCAACAGCATCTTCGAGAGTTGCTGGTCAATGGGCCAAAAACTCCGGGCCAGCGAGCCGGTCTGCGTGCCGGTCATCTTCTTGAAGTCGATCTTGCCGATGAACCGTGCCGAAAGCACCTGATCGTCCTCGTGGAAGTGCAAGGCCGCCTGACCTAGTTCGTCGTTGGTCATCTTGCCGAAATCGAGTTTATCCATCAACTTCCGGGCAAGCGGCTTCGTTTCCGGCGTCTCCCAGAGCGCCTTCATCACCGCCACGCGGGCGTCGTTGTCGACGTCGGCGAAATTGACTTTCTTGTAGTATTGCTCGACCTTGGTCGCGTTGCCCGCGTAGAGCGCCATCCATCGCGCGGTCCGCTGCCAGTTGCCGGATTTCTGCAGCCGGTTGTACCGCCCGTCGAGATACTGGTACCAGGCGCCCTGATCGCCGGCGGCCGCCAGCCGGAAGTTGGCGAGTTCAATGTGAAAGCCGTCGCCGTATTCGATCTCGGCAGCGAGCGATGACGTGAACTTACCCTGCATCTGGCCCGACCAGTACGTGTAGAAACTCTTTCGGGCCTGGGCGACCTTCTCGTCGGTGTTACTGGTAGTGACGTTGCTACTGGTAGTGAAGCTGTTGCCGTGGTGCCGGATATAGTGCCGCAACACGTCCCAGTACGTCTTGTCTTCGTTCAGATTGGGCTCGACGGTTCGGGGGTTGTGCTCGAACGTGCGCATGTTCGTGTAGAACCGGCGGAAGTTCGGCTCGCTGGGATCGGTGAGGACGTAGTGGCGAATCACGGGATCTCTGGCATGGACCGACGCGTTGTGGTTGTCCTTGCGGAAGTCAACGGCCACCTGCTCGTAGTGCTTGACGGCCTCGGCCTCTTTCTCCTGCTTCATGAGTTGATCGGCAAGGTGGTTGATTGCCGGGGCAGCGAGGTACTGCTTGCGATACTCCTTGTCCTCAGCCATCTCGGCCCAGGCCTTCATGGCCTTCTGGAGGTCGCCGTTAGCGAAGTGACAATCGCCGACGTAGAAGAGCGCCGCCGCAGCGTACTTCACGTCGTTGGGGAAATAGTCCAGGATCTCGCGGTAGACGGCAATCGCCTGGAACCGCTTGGCGTCGAGCTGCGAACAGCGGCCCTTACGCAGCAGCGCGTAGGGGATCAACTTCGATCGGGGGAACTCAAGAATGAACGAGTCGTATTCCGCCAGGGCCTGGCGGAATTGCTGCTTGATGAAAACCTGGTCGGCCTTGGCCAGCGTGTGGGCCTCGAACGTGTCGAGCCGCTTGAGTTCTTCGACCGAGAGCGACACTTCTTTCTCGTCCTTGTCGGCGCCGATCGCCGGTGTCACTTCGAACAGCGAGCCGAGAAGCAACGCAGACACGACCGCGAAGAGGTGGCGGGATACATCCTTCACCAGTGCATTCCTCCGGGCTGTCAAGAGAGTACGTTGAGGCGTGAGGTCCGGTGGCGGAACGTTTCTCAAGGAGGCAAATCTCATTGGCCGACTGTCGCGCGAACCCTGAAATCGGGGGGCAACACTACACCCACGCAAGATTATCGTAACATGCGGCGCGTCGGTTGTCAAATTTGGCGGAACACTTTCACATGGCCGGATCGGATGCCTTCCCAGAATTGCGAGAATACCGGAATCTCTACGGGTTCGCAACATTCGGGCGCGCCGAGTATAATGGCGTTGCAGTAGGGTGCGTGCATCGCACCTGTGCCGGTGTTGTGGTACCGGATGTTGTGGTGCGTTACACGCACCCTACAAGCCATGCGTTGTCGTCCATTTGGAGGAGCTTCCCATGAAATGGTTTCGGTCATTGGTTAGTTGTGGATTGTTGAGCGTGGCAGGAGTGACATGCTTTGCCGCCGAGCAACCCGGCGAGGAAGAGAGCGAAATACGGCTTTCCAGTCAAGAGATTAAGAGGTTGAACGTTTTCGAGGATCGTGCGTTGTCCAAGGCCGACGCGTCGTTCGCTCGACAGGAGTACGCCGAGGCCGGCAAGCAGTACGGCTCCTTCTTGCAAGAGCATCCGCAGTCGAGGGTGGCTGCTTACGCGTTGTTCCGGATCGGCCGCTGCGCACAGTTGGACGGCAAGCTGCCCGAGGCCATCGTGCAATACGAGCAAGTTGCCAAGCGTTTCCCCAAGGCCGTCACCTACGCCGTGCCGGCGCTATTCCACGTGGCCGAGTGCCACGTGGCCGACGGGGCGCTCGACGAGGCCGTCAAGGCATGGGCCCGGATCGCGGAAGATCCGGAGTACGGCAAGTCTGCGCTGGCCGCCTCGGCGGTGGCCAAGCTGGCCGCGGCACTCGCGAAGCAAGGAAAACCGGGCGAAGCGATTAGCTATTACGAGCGGATAGCCGACAGCCTCGACGATTGCAACGAAGAGCTTGCCGAGTTGGCGATCGACGCCGTGGTTCGGCAACACGTCCGAATCGAGCCCGACGAAGCCAAGCTCCGACAGTTCTACAAGAAGATCCGTGCGGTCCAGCGCGATCCGGGTGAAGATCCCGCCTACTGGCAGTGGGTGCAGCAGGGCGTTCTCGCCAATGGGAGTTTCACCTGGTCCGAGAAGGAGCAAGGTAAAGCGTACTTCGAGAGTTGGGTCGGCACCATGGAAGGCAAGTTCCCCAACTCGGACGACTTCCAGATCGGAATGGCGGCGCTGCGCTACGAGGTGGACCGGGACAAGGACAAACTCGCAGAGAGCCTCGACAAGCAGTTCGAGAAGTTCCAGAAGGAAGGCGATTGGAAACGAGTTCTCAAGTGGGTCAGGGCCTACAAGGGCAACTGGACGAAGACCAGGGAGTACGTCGGAAAGATCACTTTCGCCACGTCGGGCGTCGAGGGAGTCACCCATTTGTTGGACCTGCTCTGCAAGGAACAGCAGGAGAGCTACCTGGCAAAAAGCGCCTTTCAGAAGTATTGCGAGAGCGTGCCGTTTGCAGAAACGTCGAACGAAGACATCCACAAACTGATACTCCTTGCCCACGAGGTCCTGGAAGACCGCACGACGGCCGGCAGCCTTGCCGGCAAGCTGAAACTCGACGGCATGCCCGACGCGGCCCGGTTGCAATTGGCCCGCAAGCTGCTGAAGCTGGACGGCGTGATCGCCGAGCAGGTATACAACCGCCTGGAGGACAAGCATGCCGGCCAGATGGAACTCCTGGAGCACTACTATCAGACCGGCGACGTAGCCAGGGCGCTGCCGATTGCCGACGCATTAGCAAGCGTCGAGAAGTATGCCCGGGGTGTGCAGACGAAGAAGGCCGAGTTGCTATTCAAGAACCAGCGCTATTCGGAAGCCATTGCCGCCTACCAACAGGCCGCCGATCCTCCGAGCACGTTATGGCAGATCGTCGCGTGTCACGAGGCGATGGAAGACGTGGACAAGGCCGTGCTGCAACTGCAGGAGATCGAGCGCGGATTCAAAGACCAGGCGTCCAAGGCCGCGTACCGCATCGCGTGCCTGTACCGCGACGCAGAAGAGAAGCAGAAGTACATCGCGTCGCTGCGCGATCTGATCAAGAAGTACCCGAATTCGGCGGAAGCCGACAAGGCGGAAGAGGAGAAGGATGAACTGGGAGTTCCGCCGGCCATGCCGGCCGAGCCGTTCCGGTTTTGAGCGCCTACAAAACGGCGTGTACACTTTTGCGACGATCTGTTGCCGCTTGCGGCTTCACACCGTCGCGCGAGAAACTGCTAAGCCGCAAGCGGCCTCGACTTGCCCGCCACGATATCTGGCCACAAAAGGAGCCACCCCCATGCTCACGACACGCGCCTTGTCCCGCTGCATCGTCCAGATCGTCCTGTTTGCTTGTCTGACGCTGTCGGCGGCGGCTGCCGATCCGTCGCGGCGTCCGAACGTCTTGTTCATCGCCGTGGACGATCTCCGCCCGGAACTGGGCTGCTACGGCGCAGAGCGAATGCATACGCCGAACATCGACCGGCTGGCTGCACAAGGGACCGTCTTCGAGCGGGCGTATTGCATGGTGCCTACGTGCGGCGCGTCGCGAGCCAGCCTGATGACCGGCGTGCGTCCGGCCCGCAACCGGTTCGTCAACTATCTCACCTGGGCCGAGAAGGATGCTCCCGGCATCCCCACGCTGAACACGCATTTCAAGAAGCACGGCTACTACACGATCTCCAACGGCAAGATCTTCCATCACGCGACGGACAATGCGGAGGGTTGGTCGGAACCGGCGTGGCGTCCCAAGGGCGTACCCACGTATCAGCTTGCCGCGAGCCAGGCCCTTCAGGCGACCCGAGCGAAGCAGTCCGGTCAACGGGGGCGTGGCCCGGCGTTTGAGTCGGCCGACGTGGCGGACGACGCTTATGCCGACGGGAAGGTGCTCGAGAAATCGGTCCGGGACTTGCGGCGGCTTGCCAAGATGGACAAGCCGTTCTTCCTTGCCACCGGTTTCTTCAAACCGCATCTGCCGTTCGTCGCCCCGAAGAAGTATTGGGACTTATACGACCGGGACCGGATTCACCTGCCCGAGACCTACCGCCGCCCGAAAGACGCGCCGGACGTAGCCATCCACAATTGGGGTGAGTTGCGGGCGTACGCCGACGTTCCTGCCCGGGGACCGCTGCCGGACGAAATGGCCCGCACCTTGATCCACGGTTACTACGCCTGCGTTAGCTACACGGACGCCCAGATCGGCAAGCTGCTGGACGAACTAGAACGCCTCGGCGTGGCGGACAACACGATCGTGATCCTGTGGGGCGACCACGGCTGGAACCTGGGCGAGCATACGCTCTGGTGCAAGCACAGTTGCTTCGAGACTTCCATGCACGCTCCGCTGATCGTCGCGGCCCCGGGAATCGCCGGCGGTGTGAAGACCGGCGGCCTGACGGAGTTCATCGACATCTACCCTTCGCTTTGCGAACTGGCCGATCTTGCGCCGCCCGACCATCTGCAAGGCAAGAGCTTCGTGCCGCTGATGAGCGACCCGTCGCAGAAGTGGAAGCCCTCGGCGATCGGCCGATACATCAACGGCGACACGATCCGCACGGACAAGTATCGCTTCACCGAGTACACGACGCCGGGCGGCGGATTTCGCGATCGGATGCTCTACGACCATCAGAGCGATCCCCAAGAGGACGCAAACGTCTCCGGGCAGAAGCCGAGCGAGGGTGTCGTCCGCGAGCTTACCGAGGCGCTTCACAAGGGCAAGGGAAAGAAGTCCGACTAATACAAGCTCGAAGCGCAAGAGAGTGGATCACTTACGACGAGATCCACTCGCTTGCGATGCGAGCTTGTGTGCGGAATAA
>JABMRB010000531.1 GCA_013202865.1 Candidatus Nealsoniibacteriota bacterium
CCCGACCAGGACTCGAACCCGGAACACCTCGTTAGAAGCGAGGGATGATGTCCGTTTCACCATCGGGGCGCAGCGGAAGGCATGGGATTTGAACCCACATGACCCTTGGGTCGCACGGTTTAGCAAACCGGCCCGGCCAACCGTATCCGGCTACCTTCCGAAACCACTTCAAAATCTGCGATCTGAAATCTATAAGTGGACTGCCGGGGAATCGAACCCCGATTACCTGGGTGCAAATCAGGCGTCTTCCCGTTGGACCAGCAGCCCTTGGTGGAAATAGCGAAGCACGAAGCATGAATGACGAATGACGAAAACAAACGTTCGTCATTCGTCATTCGAGCTTCGTCATTGCCGCCACATGGTGTCCGTGGTGTAGCGGTTACTGCACACCTGGCTGTGAACCAGGAGGTGAGGGTTCGACTCCCTTCGGATACCCCACGTCCTGATAGTGTAACGGAACGCACGGGACCCTCCTAAGGTCCAAGCCCTGGTTCGACTCCAGGTCGGGATGCTTTCGACAACGCCTCAACGTTCAGCAACCGGCCAAGGGCGAACATCCACACGGTCGAAGACCTCCAACTCGGAAAGCCCCAATCCCTTTCCTTCCAACGGGGTGCATCTGAACCGCACGTAGCGACCGGAGAGCCGTTTGTCGAAGACCAGCGGGAAGGAGTAGGCCAGGCGGCCGCCGGCGGGCAACTCGTCGTAGCTCGGATCGTCGTCGTGTTCCCATGGTTCGTAGTCGCCCGGGGGTTGCCAGAGGTCGTTATGCCGGATCGTGCCGGCGGGCTTCCATGTTTTGCCGTCGGAGGAAACGGCGATCTCCACCCGAGCTGGATGACAGAAGTCGAGGCTGGGCTGGTGCGTGCTCAGCCGAACGCCCGCCGTACTCTGTGGGCTACCCAGATCGACCACAAACGTAACCGGCTCGCCGGCGGCCCAGAAGGCCGTTGCGGCCTGGACGGTGTCGCTGGTAGTATGGTCGGTTGGGGCCACGATGATACCGTTGGTCAGTTCGCGGCCGTCGGTGTCGGGGTTCTTCGCAGCAGTGCTTGACGGCCGGCTGGCGGTGTAGGGTTTTTCTCTAGCCAGGTTCTTTCCCCAGGCGTACGTCACCACGGGATGTTCAAAATCGGGGCCGACGTCCTCGCCGTCGGAGTAACCGTACGCGGCTTCGTTTCTCGCAGGGCCGTATCCGCGCAGGTTCATGCGGACCCAGTTCATCGTGGGATCGCGAAATCCGGCCGTGTTGATCGCGTACTCGTGCGGCAACGATTCGACCAGTTCCGTATGCGAGCGCGTGACGTCGCCGGAGGGGCGATGCTCGGTCCAATGATAGGTGACCTCGAAGGGTTCAAAACGGACGTCGCGCGGCTCGTGCTCCACCTGGATCCACAGGTCCTGAATGCCGTCCATGCCATAGGTGGCCGCCCCGCCTCGACAGAAGAACGCGCATTGCAGATACGCCCGGCGGGCGTCGCCGGGCGTCGGTTGTCGTGGCGCAGGCGACGCGTCGACCGAATGCACCACCTGTTTATCGAAGGGGAAGTTGCCGTCGGATTTACGAAAGAACTCGCCGAAGTTCTCCCCGTCAAAGCTGTGCCTAAGAGAAACGTAGGAGGCCGACGACCGGTTCGTCGCGACCACTCCATAGGTCACGCCGGTGACGTCGGTCGGCACCTCCAGCCGCCACGTCGCAGAACACTCCTCGCCGTTGATCGCGGGTCCCAACGTGGCCTTGTAGATCCCGTCCGGCTCTTCGGTTCCGTAGACGCGGTCCTGCCGAAAGACCGTCTCCCGATATCGCCCGGCATGCAACGGCGGCCACAGCAGCGTACTCTCCATCTGTTGATCGGCGGAAAGCCGCACGCGGTTTGTGCCGAGCGTGAGCTTGGGTAACGTGCGGCGGTTGAGTTGCGTTACGGTGGTCAGTTTCAACGCGTCGAGCCCGACGTCCGTGTTCTTGCCGACAGCCGCCATCTCCACCTTCACCAGACACTCGGTCACACCGGCAACCTCATCGCGCAGCTTGAGACGGAAGTCCTGCGAGCCGGTGCGTTGCGATTGCCAAACGGGCGTCCATCGAATGCCGGCCGTGCGGCTGACGAACACTCGAAAACCGTCGCCGGCTCCCGATCGCACTCCCTTTCCATCGATCCGCATGGAAGTGATCACGTTGGCGGCCGACACCTTGAAGACGACCGAGGCCGGTTCTCCCGCCTTGGCAGGGTGTAGATTGGGGCCCGCACCGCTTTGCGTACGAGTCTCGACTCCCTGGAAATCGTACAGCAGCTTTCGGCAGTCCGCGTCGCCCAGGTCAGGCTCGAACACCCACACGCCGTTGCCACGAATGTTGTTCAGTCCGTGCTGCTCGTCGGGATCCAGGCCTCGAAGCGGACGGTAGTAGTCGGGCTTGTTCTGATCGGTTACGTCCGGATTGTCGCGGTCGAGCGGTTTCCAGTAGCGGGTATACGACTGGTGGGGCAGGAGGTTCAGCGTGTAACGTCGCCCGAAACGGCCGTACTGGGTATACCGGCTCACCGAAAACCCGCCGGTGTACGACGACGCCCCGTTGATCAGCGTTCGCTTGTACGCCACCGGTTGGTCGGCGGCGCAACGCCAGGCGTCGGGGCCCAGGTGCGACACACACTGCGGGGCACCGTGATACAAGTAGTAGTGCCCCGGCTCGCTCTTGCCGCCGGAGAGTTCGCAGGCGTGCGAATCCTTGATCTCCTGGCAACTGGCTACCTCACCCTCATGATTGTAGCAGAAGAAACTCATTGAGGAGTCGAACAAATGCCACGACTTGCCTTCGTCCCAGGAGACCTCCGATACCGTGTGGTCGCCCAACTGAACGTAGCGGGCCTCGTAGCCCAGCCTAAGGAAGGCAGCGATATTCAACCCCGAAATCACACCGCAATTCATCGTTCCATAGGAGTTGTAGTGCAGGATCGGGTCCCAGATCAGTCGACCGTCGTCCGTGGCGCAGCTCGTTTGCCGCCGGCTCCGGCGGCCCCATCGCCAAATCGCGATGCACTTCTCCTGCGGCGTTTTCCATTTGCCCGTTACGCTCTCGATGAAGGAATCGAAGTCGGTATAATCGGGTTGGTTATCGGTAACCAGATGCAGGTTGTAGACCGCCGCCTCGGCCCGCCCGCCGTAACCGACGATTTGCACGAACACGAGCAGCAACGCAACGCTCAGAACGAGTTTCGTCATCAAATCACCTTCCTCCTTCATGCGTCGAAGACGTCCAGCAGTTCCAACGGCTTGCTGATAAGCACTTCGGCCCCGGCAGCGGTCAGTTCGTCGGCCGCGCGGAAGCCCCATAGCGCGCCGACGGGAAACATTCCGACCGCCGTGGCCGTTTTCATGTCGGTACCCGTATCGCCCAGGTAGACGATTTCGGCCGTATCGCCCCGGAGGTGCTTGGCGATTTCCAGCGTGCCGGCCGGGTCGGGTTTCTTGGGCACCGAGGGCCTCGCGCCGATGACCGCGGCGAATTGCCATCGCGGCAGCAACCGGGCTACGCAGAGTTTGGCGAGATCGTCGGGCTTGTTCGACAGGATGGCCATCGGGATCTCCCGGGCCGTCACCGCGTCGAGCAACTCGGCAACGCCCTCGTAGGGCCTAGTCTTGCGATCCCAGCGCTGGCCGTACTCCTTGCGGATCAAAGCCGCACACTCGCCCCGCATCGCCGCATCGCAACGGTCCTCCGGCAACACGTCACGGACCAACGCCTCGAGCCCGTCGCCGATAAGATATTTGTACGATTCCAGGCTGTGCTCGGGAAAGCCCAGGTGGCGCAATGCAAAGTTCGAAGACTCAGCGATATCCTCAAGCGTGTTCAGCAGCGTTCCGTCGAGGTCGAAAAGAATGGATTGATAGCTCATGGGGTCTATGTCGGTACCTGTGTGTTTGTCTGTTGCGATGGTCTTACGTACGGCGTTGCGGATGATTGTATCGGGCAGAGAGCGAAACCGCAAGGTACCGCGCTGCCAGTGGGGCCGTTTAGCGGGCGGGCTTGCCCGCCGTTCGGCTTGAATATAGATCCCTCACCCGACGGAAACGGCGGGCAAGCCCGCCCGCTAAACGCAGATGACCGCCCACCCAAAAGATTCTGCTGCACCGGGGACTCGACACCCGCCCTGTCCGGGTGGTATTATCGGCCGTGCTGCCGTTGGGCTCGACCGTGTTGACCCGAGAAAGGACCAGACCATGAACGTAGCGAACCGACGCCCCTGCAAGCCGCTTGTGATTGCCGTCTCGTTGACCCTGATTCTCTTCGCGAGCCTCACGATCGCTACGGTTCGAGCCGCCGAACCGCAGAGCAAGTCGAGAATACCGACCATCATCGACAAGACGCTGGTGGCCTGGGTCTCGCTGGCCGACACCAAGCAGCAGGCCGGCAGCGCGTTGACGTTGATCGATCCGGCCGAGAAATTCGATGCGATCGTGTTCGCCGAGATTGCCCGGGGCAAATGGATGGCCGGCAGCGACACGTTCCAGCGGACGCAAAGGGATCAGTCGGGCTTTCCCGTTGAGACGGCCGACGCCAAAACGTTCGTTCAGATGGCGATCGTTTACGACAAGGACGAGATTCGGGTCTATCGCAACGCCAAGCTCTACTCCCGTCACAAGATCGGCAGCCCCCAGCCGTTCAAGCAGGACGCCATGGTATTGATCGGTCTGCGCTACGTCGGCGGGATGGGTGAAATCGGGTTCCTGGCCGGGGCCGTGGAAGAGGCCCGGATCTACAACGTGGCCCTCAATGCGGCGACCCTTGCCGCGTTGAAGCCCAACGAGCCGTCCGCTCCCAAGCCGATCGGCCAGTGGACTTTCGAGGACGGCAAGGCAACCGATTCGACGGGGACGTTTCCGCCGGGCGAGCTACGAGGCAACGCCCGGATCTCCAACGGCAAGCTGCACCTCGACGGCAAGACCGCCTATATGATCAGCGCGCCGCCCGAACCGCCGTTCGACCAAATCGTTCAGACCATGTTCTACAAGGCGAACTCGCGAAAGACCGGGCGGATATGGGACACGTGGCTCTACCTCCACGAAGGCACCTACTACCTCTACTATCTAGCCAATGCAGGACGGCGGTGGGACAACGTGTCGATGGCCGTCTCCTCCGACGGCGTGCATTGGAAAGAAAAAGGGCGCGTTCAGTATAAGCGCCCCGAAGCGACCTGGATGGGCACCGGCTCGACGTGGAAATCACCCAATCACCAGGCCGACGGCAAGTTCATTATGAATTTCTCCGAGTGGACCGGCCCGCGACAGACGATCTTCTTCGCCGAATCGACCGATCTGTTGAACTGGAAGCGATTGCCCGACGAGTACGAATTCCAACAGGATACGCGCTGGTATGAACCCAACGGCCGGTGGGACTGCATCTACACCATCCCGCGGCCCGGGGGTGGGCTATACGGATACTGGACGGCCACACCGAAGAAGGAGACGGGCGGGCGGTTCGGCTTCGGTGAAACGCTCGACGGCGCACACTGGAAGGCTCTGCCGCCGCCGGTGGTTCACGGGGCCGGCGGTGGAGAGGCCGGTGCGGTGGAAAAGATCGGCGAGAAGTTCTACATGATGTTCGGCACCGGCGGCAAGATGGTGACTCTCGTGGCCGACCGGCCCCAGGGACCGTTCCATGCGGCCAAGAAGAACTTCCACCTGCTATCCGGGCATACGTACTTCTCGCGGTTCTTCCCAACACCCGACGGCGTGCTCGTGAACCATCATGCGATTGCCGGCACCGTCTACTTCTCCCCGCTCAAGTCGACCGTTATCGATGAC
Organism: Candidatus Nealsoniibacteriota bacterium; assembly: GCA_013202865.1. GTDB lineage: Bacteria > Planctomycetota > Planctomycetia > Pirellulales > Thermoguttaceae > JABMRB01. The sequence goes on from JABMRB010000531.1 coordinate 5,803, forward strand.
GAGGGCACGTTGCGGCTCGGCTGGTGGAAGGGCAACGAGAAGCTCAAGCACGAGCCGGCCGAAGTGAAGTTGCCTGCACCCGCCCGCTCGGACGATTCGCCCATTGCGACGCTACAGAACACGTTCGACGCCGACCGGGGGATCATCCTCGAAGGAACGATCGCATTGCCGTCGACGGATGATTCCACGCGCCGCGGCCTGTACGTCGAGTGTGAGCCCGGAAATGGAGTCGGGATTCTCATCGCGGCCAACGGTGCGGTGGAACTGGGGACGATGAAGTCGGACGCCACGCAGTTCAAGGTCGTCAAAGCCGTCGACAGGGAGATGCAATTCGGCCGGCCGGCGAGGTTCCGGCTGCTGCTGAAGTATTCGCTCATCGAGTTCTATCTCGACGACGTATTGATCGAATGCTACAGCCTGCCGGCAACGGCGACCGGCCGCGTCGGCCTGATTCGAGGCACCGACGGCAAATCGATCGGCGCCTTGCGGGCCTGGTATTGACCGGATCAATACGGGTTCGACGGCATCATTTCCCACGCCTTCACGCCGGAGACCGTCGCCTTGCCGCCGGCTGCGAACAAGACCACACCCAGGCTGTCGCGACGGCCCGGATACACGCGCCGGCAGATCGCTTGCCGGTCGTTGGCGTAGATCTCGACGACCGACTTGTCGACAAACACCCGTAGCACAAGTGGCTCGCCGTGCTGGAGTTCCAGCGGGGCACGCTCCACGGCGCGACGCCCGGTGACCCCGCTGCCGGTCGAGTCGAACACGAGCCGTTTGGCCTGCGAGTCGTAGTACAGCAGCGTCTGCTCTTCGCCGCCGGGTGACGTGCGAACCTTCAGCCCGACCTGCTTTGCCGTGGCCGAGTCGACGGTGATTTCCAACTCGCACGAATCGCCGACGACGCCGTCGAGCACCTTTGTGTCGCCGTCGGCCAGTGCGACGTTGCTCCATGTCTTCTCGGCACAACGCAACATCTGAAGCTCTTTGACCGGTCGCATCCGCAGCGTGCCGTCCTTGCCAAGCCAGAGCGACCGCGGCAGTCCGTAGACGCCCGACCAGCCGCGGGCCCCTTCTCCACTCGGGTTGTCCGTCAACCACGCCCACATGATCTGCCGGCCCCGACCGTCGATCAATGCCTCGGGCGCGAAATACGTGTTGTCCACCCAAGTCATGCGGCCGTGGTTATCTGGGATGAACCGGTCGGCGGCCGTGTCGTAATCGCCCACGTAATACTGGCAGCCCTTGTTATGGCTGATGAACAGCAGCAGGTGCTTGTCGCTCGGCTTGCCGCCGTCCGGGCTCGCAGGCAGCGGCAGGAAGCTTGGGCACATGTTGTCTTCGCTGTCGTCGGTCCACTTGGGGTTCCGTTGGTAGAAGATGCCTTTGTACTTCCACTGCTCGAGGTTGTCCGATTCGAGCAGATAGAGCCGGTCGCCCTTCATGTTCTCGGGTGAATCCGGCTTCCGCCCGTACTTATTCAGCACGAGCAGGTTGCCCATCAGCATGTAGTATTTCCCACCCTTCTTCCAGATGTTGGTCGGATCGGCCGAACCGTAGATCAGCGGTTTGCCGTCTTTGTCTTTCGTTTCCGTGATCCCCCACTCGGTCGACTTGATAACCGGGTTGGCGGCGAGCTTCTCCCAGCGGTTGTAGTGCCGATCGCTGCTGCGGGCAACGCCGATCCCCTTGTCGCCCCAGAGCATCCAATAGGAAAGATACGCGGTGCCGTCGTCGTCGACGAACCCGCCGCCGCTGAAGCAACCTTCGTCGCCGTTGCCGGGCCCGATCGAGTCGTCGTGGTGCCGCCAGTGGACGAGATCCTTGCTCGAGATGTGTCCCCAGCAGAACCCGACGCCGCTGCGGTTGTAGAGATACATCAGGTGGTAACGCCCGTTCGCGTAGAAGCAGCCGTTGGAATCGCCGGGGCGTCCGTTGTCTTCCGGCACGCAGAAGTGATAGCCGGGTCGATACGGGTCGGCCAACAGCTTCTCGCGCAACAAGCGGGTCGATTGCACGACCGCGGCCGGCACGGGGCTGCTCTTGGACCATTGCGTCGGGATCTTCGCGGTGCCCTGTTCGCTGTCGATCGTTGCGAGCATCGTAGGCCGCGAGCCGGTCAAGGCGAGACACCCGTCCTCGATCTTCGCGCCGCCGGAGATCTGGACCCGATTGAAGCGCCCGGCCTTGTCGTAGGTCCCCGTGGTGCCGAAGTCCCACCACGCCCACGGCCGCAGACCGTCGACCGGCTTGCCCGGTTGCATGGCGGCAATGGTTTGCCGGTCGAGCGGCTTGTCGTAAACGCGTGCGTCGCGGATGCGCCCGAGGAAGCAGTCCATGTTCTTCACGAGATGCCGCGGGCCGAACAGGATGCCTGTCTGCCGGCCGAACGCGACCGGTTGACCTTCGGTCGTGTACTTCGCGTAGACTTCACCGTTGCGATAGACCACGACTGCGTTGCCCCGATAGACGATCGCCATCTGCACAAACTGGTCTGCCGCGGCGGTTTCCTCAGGCCAATCGGCTTGCTCCTGATCGGTGCGGCTATAATTATTGCTGCCGGGCATCCAAACCCGTGGCGTCAGTTCGGCAAAGACGACGCCGTCGAAGCGATCGGCCGTTGTATCGTTGACCGTCAGCGCCGAACCGCCCGACTGCGTGAGATTCGCGGGCGAGACCCAGACGACGAGCGTCTTATCGGTCAAAGGTCGCTCGTCGGCCGCCGAGCAAACGGCCGTGATGACTATGAAAGCGGTAAACGACAGGGCCGTCCGGATGAGTAATTCTCGCATAGCGTTCTCGCAGGTGTTGTGGGGTTTCGGATTGACGGTAACTCAACGGTTGGTTCCTATCCAATGTTGTAGCGCTTCGCCCGCTCGTTGTCCAGATGAGAGTCGGGGGAGTTGGAGGGATTAGGGATTAGGGATTGGGAGGTGGGGATCGTGTTTCCGCTCCGAGATGCCCTAGCCGAGGGCGGAAGCCCACGGAGGCGTCACACAACCACAACCTCCACACCGTGTAGGGGGGTCGAGGCACGAGCCCCACCAACAGCACGGCTTATGGAGAGTGCAGACTGGGGCGTTCACCCGGGTGGCCCCGTTGATTTTCCGCAGTAGGCTTTGCCATTTGAGGGCATATTCGGAAAATCGTCGGGGTTGCGCAACAACAGGAGGGCTGTGGACCGTCTTCTCCAGAATACACACCTGGGCCGCCCGCGGTTAATGAGTATAATGACACTCGTTGGATTGGTACGCCCTGTTGTTCAGCGGCGCCGCATACCTTGCGTCGCCCCGACGAAAAAGGATCCCGCCATGAAGAAGATCGCCATGCTCGTAATTCTGAACGTCGTCGCCGTGGCGGCCTCAGCCCGTGCCGCCGAACCGCCGGCCCCGTGCGGGCCGCTGCCCACCGCCCGGCACCTCCGCTGGCACGAAATGGAGTATTACGGCTTCATCCACTTCACGGTCAACACGTTTACCGACAAGGAATGGGGCTACGGTGATGAGAACCCGGAGATTTTCAACCCCACCGACCTCGACCCGCGCCAGTGGGCCGAGGTTGCCCGCAAAGCCGGGATGAAGGCCCTGATCATCACGGCCAAGCACCACGACGGCTTCTGCC
>JABMRB010000532.1 GCA_013202865.1 Candidatus Nealsoniibacteriota bacterium
CAACGGGACGTACACGGCCGTGCTTACGCTGGGGCAAGGCGGAAACGACATCTGGTTCGGCTCGAACAGCAGTGGTCGAGCACCCCAGCTAATCGTCACCGCCGAAGACCCTATCTGAAGATAGCCGTATCACACTCAAACTGTATTTCACCGAGAACCGATGAGTGCCAATGAATACTCGAACAAACTCACGACTCCTCGGAATCGTGCTGGTTATGCTGTTTGCCGTTTCCTCATTGAGTTGGGCACAGGACTTCGTCGAGCTCGGCAACGTGAAGATGCGTGCGGATTCGCCGTTAGCCCACGGCGAGCATCCGCGACTGATGATCACTCGGGCCGATCTTTCGGCGATCCGAGAGCGGATGAATCATCCGGAGATCCAGACGTATCTCGCGCAGGCGCGCGAACTGGTCAAGCTCGGGAAGGCAGATTCGCTGCTGCTCGCAACGCTCTTCCAGTTGACCGGCGATAAACAGTATGCCGAACTGGCGAAGAAGCACCTTGGCGAACCCAGTTGGCTCCCCCAGTGGAGCCTCGCTTACGATATGGTGGCCGAAATCATGACCGCCGCCGAGCGTGCGGACACTGCCGCGAAAATGCTCGCAGTCGTCGAGGCCAACCGCTGGCGTCCGCGTCTGCTTCTGTGTCTGGCCGCTTGGGGAAATGGCTTGGACGAGGAATTGACGCCTTACCTCGAAGCGGCGTTTCACGAGGAGATTCGCCAACGTATGCGGCACCACAACAACTGGAGCCGGGGCCGCGGCGGCAGTTCCATGGGGCACGGCTACAATGCCGAGCATTTCTTCGGCCCGGTGTTTCCCGCGATGCTGGGATGGAGTCGCGCAACCGGCGAGGACCTCAGCCGCCAGTGGGACTACGCGCACAACACGCCGGCCTGGTACATCTACCACTACCTGCCTTGGGAGAAGAGCCGCACTGTGATCAACATCGGCGTCACCCGCGACGGAAGTCATCCGGAGGCCGTCGTGCCCCACAAGTTTCTGGCCGACGACTACATCATGCTTCCGATCACGCAGACACGCAACGGCCTTGGCCAGTGGTGGCAGCGCGAATTCGTAGGGAACATGCCTCAGCCGTCATGGAACAAGGGCTTGGAGCACAGCTACGGGCTCGCCGGCAGGCTGCTCTGGCTCGATCCGGAGATCCCGTCTATCTCGCCCGAGAGATTTCCCGAGACCCGGCTCTTTCCGGAGAACGGCCACGTCGTCATGCGCAGCGAATGGACCGACGATGCGACGGTTGCACTTTTCCGTTGCGGGCGGTTCGGCACGATCGACGGAACCGATGGCCGCAACAATCTCGATAATCTGCACTTCATTATCTACCGCAAAGGTGGATACCTGGCACCGGACCTGGGATGCGTCCACCGTGTCAACGAAGCCGTGTGGAAGATGCCTGATCGGAGCAACGTGCATGGATTCAGCAAACAGACAATCGCGCACAACACGATCACGGTGGGACGCAAGCCGATGAAGCTTCTGAACTACGATGGCCGCGTGCTGGCCGTCGTCCCCCGCGGCGGACAAAGTGACATCAAGATGCCCGGGTGGTTCAAGGCGTGGGGTCTGGATTACGAGAAGGAGAGGTCGGAGTTCAAGCAGGGCCAGATCACGGCGTATTCCACCTCGCCCGAGTTCGACTATGCCTGCGGTGATGCGACGCACTCTTATCCGCCCGAACGAGTGAAGAGAATCACACGGCAGTTTGCCTATCTCAAGCCCGACACGTTTGTCATTTTCGACCGGGTGGCCCGCGCCGATGCTGACCTAGAAATCATCTGGAATCTACACGCTTACAATCGCCCCGTATGGACTGGAAGAACGACTGAGGACAAGTTGGCGCACCCGGACCGCTCCGGCGGACACTTCGCGCATACGGAGGGCGACGTATTCCGCGTCGCGGAAGCCAAGAGCGAAATGCTCGTAACAACGTTGCTGCCGCGCGAAGACGGTCGCGTGGTGCGTACAATCGGCGGCCGGTGGCATGACTTCGAGTTGGGCGGCGTCAATCACGGGCCAACCGATGCGACCTACGCCAGACTCGATGAGCGTGAAGGCGACGGTGGCGTAGAGGCCGTCGGCGGTTGGAGGATCGAAGTCTCGCTGACCAACAGCGCGACGGAATCGCAATTCCTGCACGTGCTGCAGACGGGCGACCGAGGCGTATTGAAACCGGCAGCCGTTTCACTCCTTACAAAGCCGGAACGCGTCGGTGCAAAGATCATCCTCGACGGCCGGTCGTATGAAATCCTGTTCAGCACACAGGGCGATACGGGTGGCCACATTCGATTCGCCGGCGGCAAGTCGTTAATCGATGAAGAGTTCGTTACCCGCGTCGAAGACCATTACGATCGATGGAGCGCCGATCCAAGATACGAGCAATGGATGACGAACGACTATATGCGGACCGTGATCTTTCCCTATGGTAAGCGTCCCCGGTGACCCCGTTGTCTTCTTCACGGGAATTGGACACTCCATCATCGTAGTGATCCTAATGTCCAATGGCCGACACCCGCATGTAGGCGTCGGCGGTCAGCCCCGAAGCAAGCTCCCGGACGTGGATCCGCCATAGCCCGGGCACGTCGTTGGGTGCGATGGTCGCGGTGAGTGCGACCGTGCCGTCTTTGGCGCCGTAGTGGCCGCTGAATTCGGCGGTCCGGCCGGTCGGGTCGATCAGGTCAATCTTGACCGGCACAACGGCGTCCATGGGCCGGTCGTCATCGCCGACGATGGTCACTTCGATGACGGCACTCTCGCCGGGGGCGACAGTCTCGGGCGCGCTGATCCGCACCTCGTCGATTGCCCGGTCCGTGACCATGTACACCCGGCCCTCGCAGGGCCCAAAGCTCTCGGGGATCGTTGTGAAGTCCTTGCCGGAGCGGGCGGTCACCTCGCGATGGGACAGCAGGTCATACACGTGTGCGCGGCCGCGACGGATGCTGAGCTCTGCGTCCGTGGGCAGCCCGTTCTCCATGACCAGTCCGTGGTGACCGACGTAGTTTCCGAACTCACGCAGGTCGTTCACCGCGAACAGGTAGTCGGTCGAACCGTAATTGCGTACACGGGTGATGACGTTCGGCGTCGAGCTTTCCGCGTAGCGCCGGTAGGCCGCATCGAGTTTCGCGCGCAGTCTGGCTGCGGCCGCGAGGTTCATGGTGCGGGCCTCGTCGGCGCGGCGCGGGCGGACGTGTGTGGGCAGCAGGATATCGGATTTTACGGCCGGGCACAGGTTCTCGTCACCCACGACGATGCCCCCTGCGTTCTGGAAGGCCCGTACGGCCGATACCACGGATTGGGGCAGCACGTCGCAGGCGGGCATGACCAGGACCTTAAAGTCCTTCAGGCCCTCCTTCCCAACGGTCTCTTCGTAGATCACGCGCGGCTGGAGCCCGGCGTATTGCAGGATGAGGTAGGCGTCGCCCTCCCAGCCGCCGTTCCAGCCGTACGTACCCCGCCGCGCGAACATCTGCGACGCGAAGCTCTCCAGGAAAGCCACGTCCGACTTGCGATCCGGTATCTGTACCAGCGCTGGACCGAGCGGCCGGACCACCGTTTCAACCAGACGTTTGAGTTCCCACCGTGTTTCCGGGTTGGTGTAGCGGTAGGCCTGATGCTTGTCGTCAAGCGGTACCAGCGAGCCCCAGCCATGGTACATGATGCCTTGGATGGGACGCGAAATCTTGCACCATAGCGCCTCGCGTAGATGCATTGGCGCGATGGTGATGAAGCGTGCGTCGGGGACCTCCCGCTCCCATGCGGCCCGGTAACGACCCGAGGCGTCCACCGAACCCGTACCCGACGGGCGGACGTCTTGGTCGGTGAAGTCGCCGGTCTGGATGCTTGCTTTCTCGCCGCGCTGGGGTGCGGTCTGGCTACGGTACCAGATGATCTGGGTCATTTTCATGACCTGTTGGTCGCCGCGCGTCGGCTCCTGCTTGCCAAGGCTCGACGCTCCACCCGCCATGCAGAACAGCTCGTCGGCGCAAAGACCGATACGGATCGGATCGGGATACGAGTAGGTCCAGTGCGACAGGTAGTCCACGTCGCCGCCGTTGCCATAGACGCTGGCCACGCGCACGGCCGGATCGTGGAAAGTCCACAGGTCATCGTGGCCGCCCGACTTCAATCCGTTGTGCAAGGCGGTGTGCATGGTGTTCCAGCCATCGCCCTCTTTCCAAAACCACTTGTAGTAGACATACAGCGGGTAGTCGTCGGGGATCACGCGGTTGGCCGGAAACTCCGCTATGTCTTGATAGCGCGTACCGCGTTGGGTCTTGACTGCCTCGGGGATGTCGTCGAGTCCCGTCGCGGCTTTCAGCGACTTGCGATCGTGTTCGTGATAGCACGGATGGCTGGCCCCTCGCACCTCGGTGTGTACCAATGCAGCTTGCATCGCCGGGTGATCGCCATAGGCGGACGAGACGGAGGCACCGACGTTGTAGCAGAACTTGGGCAACTCGGGGCAAAGACCGCAAACGCCCTCGCCCACGTGCTTGTCATCGGGCCCGATGCGGCGAAACTGCGGGTGTTTGCGCGCCCAGCGCCCCGGCGAGAGGCTCGCGACTACGCCGATGTCGTGAGCCAGCGCATCGTCGAGCGCGGCGACGGCCTTCGCCATGCCCTCGGCAGTCGTGGGCTTGGTGGGTCCCTCCGCCTCCCATATCTTGTCGAAGTCCACCCAGTTGGCAATACAGTGGGTAAAGCCCAACTCGGTCAGCCGGTCGATCTGGTCCAGCCCGCCTCCCCACATGACCACCGGCATCGTATGGGGGAGTTGTCGTGGGACGATCGTTATTGGAAACTCCTGGGTGTTGCGGTAGGGGCTCTTGCCCGGGACGTAGACACTGGCCACGAGAGAGTAGGATTCCGGGCGAAGGCTCGTGTCGATATCCAAGTCGATGATGTACTGTTCACCGGGGCCCAGGTCGGGCACAAGCCGATCGAGTTGAGGCACGCCTCCGAGCAGGAAAGTGGCCTTCGCGCCGTGGATGGTTTGGCGCTGCTTGTTGATCAGCGCCAGCCTGACCGTGGCCTCCTCTTCCATGCGCACGAACACCCGGCGCAGCGAGACGGCCTCGAACGACGCGTAACTGAACTGAAGCACGCCCTTGCAGATGCGGACCTGATCTATGTAGCCGGGGAAGCCATGATAGAGACTGCCCACGCGGTCGCCAACGGTCAGGTTCTTGACACCAGGCGCGACCGCTCCATACTCGGGCCGGTCTTCGCCGCCGGCGGCGCCGCCGTTGACGTAGAAACGGCCGGAGCCCTTGCCGTCGTAAGTAAAGGCGACGTGAACCCAGACGCCCGGCTTGAAGACGCATTGGTGGGAACTCCAGGTCGGATGCTCGCCCGTGGTGCCCAATATCATGCGCAGACGCCGACCCGCGCCGCTGTCGCCGCTGAGGATGAGTTGCATGCTTAGGTTTACCCACATTGTTTTCGCTTGGCGGCGAGGTAGCCGTCGAGCATGAG
>JABMRB010000533.1 GCA_013202865.1 Candidatus Nealsoniibacteriota bacterium
GTACGGGTTGGCCCCGCCACTTCAGCCGGGTCTTCTTCCGCCCGAGGTCGGCCGTGACGCCGATGGTTCCGTACGCCCGGTTCTCCAAAAACGTGGCCAGCGATTGGACGGTTTGCAGGGCATGAAAGACGTCGCCGCGGCAGGGCACCTCCGGCATGGCCAGGGTCTGTCCGGCACGCAACCCGTTGCCGCCGTCGGCGACGGTTGCCTCGGGCTGGAAGCCTTGGTCCTGCAACTCCAGCAGCCGGACGCCCCAGGTATCGGCGTCGCGGTGATCTTCAAGGCTCAGCAGGTAACAGTAGGTCGAATCGGCGTCGAGGCCCACCAACACCGGCCGGCCGGCCTGAAAGATCTCGTCGTGTGCGCCGATGCGGACGCCGCAAAGATCTTGTTGCTCGTTGCACAACCGGGCTTGGGGGACTGCGGCCTGAAGTACGTTGTGGATCGTGCCGATCGAGGTGTGGTAATCGAACACGTCGCGGAGCAGTTCCACCACGCCGCGCTGTGAACTGTGGCAGATCAACGTCAGGCCGAGGGTCAGTTGTCGCAACCATGCCTTGGTGACCGGCAGGTGGAAAAGCACCCTCTCGTCGTCGGCCTCCGCGGGCGCGAAGGCGGCATCAAGGGCCTCTTCCGCCTTGGCCGTCTGCTGATAGACGAACTTGCGGCTGACCGCGTGCTGACTGGCCAGACGGCTGACCGTCTCGGTGCCAGCCAGGGCCTCAACGGCCAGTTGCTGCCGCTTTGGCGGTGTCATCGCCTTGGCGGGACAAAGCCGTGTGGCGGAATCGAGAATCTTTGCCTCCGGCTGCGGCAAACCGTCCGGGACGCTACAATGGCACACCATGCCTGTTTCCTCCGTGAAACTGGGTTTCTCTTGCAAAAGCTACCCAGTTTGGGGGAAACAGGCGTTTTCTCCAAACCCAATTCTCCGCCACTCAGCCCCAGATTCTGTTACCCGAGTTTGAACCAGGCCGATTTTTGTCTGTTTTTCTACGTCTGAGCAAGGGTTCTCTGTCACATATGTGCCGTCGAGCCCAATCCGCCTTGCAGCCCATGCTGCTCACTTCTCCCGACTCTAGCCCTGCTGGTTACACCCCCCATATGGTCGGCCGGTGTGTCGTTCGCGGGTTAGCAGGGTGTTGGCAGTCGGTTCTCCGCGTGCGACAATACAAGAGTACTCATTCTGGCCATTCCAAAGGGAGGGCGAGCGGCATGGCGTTCAGAGCGATTAGGTTCGGAGAGGGGAATTCGAAGGTCGAACGGGTGGACAGCGAAACACCCGCCGAAATCTCCCGTCTGAAAACGGAGTGCCAGAGGCAACTGCCTCTTGTGTACGTCGTCCGAGACGATGACCTGAGTGAGTTCCCGAACAACCCCAATGATGATCACTACATTCGACTTGACGAGCAGCATGGGAAACTGGCCCTACTGAGCTGCTTTGGGGAATACGAAACGCATGTCGCGAAGATCCCTTGTGTCCGCGCGAAATACACGTCGCCCAAGAGACTGTTACAGGGTGTCTGGTCGTTTCTATCGCAGACGAGAGAGCGCCGCCATTGCAACGTATACATTATCAGCGTAAGGGATAGGGTGTTCGAGGGACTATGGGACGAAATCCACCCCGCGTGCGCAGAAACCTCCTCGGCACTGGCGCCGTCAGACGCCGAAGAGTTGCAGAAGAGACTTGTAGGCGACTCGCCCAAAATGAAGGAGGTGCGAGCACTCATCTTGAAGGCTGCCAAATCCGACGTCTCGGTCTTGATACTCGGTGAAACGGGGACGGGTAAGGATGTTGCCGCTAAGGCCGTGCATGAGCTGAGCCAGCGAAAGTCCGGGGAATTTGTGAAGCAATCCTGTCCGGATATCGGGCGAACGGTATCAGAAGCAGAGTTCTTCGGGAACACGGACGGAGCATTCACTGGGGCGGTTCAGCGAAGTGGGCTCTGGCGCAAGGCGGACCAAGGAACGGTTTTCTTGAACGAAATTGCCGATCTTCCACTTGAGCTGCAAGCCAAATTACTGGGTGTATTGGACGATGGTCGCGTACGACCTGTCGGCGCTGACGAGGACGTTGCAGTAGATGTTCGTGTGGTATCCGCTACGAATAGAGACCTTCAGGAGATGCAGCAGAAAGGTGACTTCCGCCAAGACCTCTATATGCGTCTGGCGATACTGACGATTAGAATGCCCGCACTGAGGGAACATCCAGAGGATATTTCCGACATCGTCAAGGCGATTTGGAGAGACATCGCGGGCGATGAGGCAACTTTGCCAGAAGATGTCCTGGCGGAACTCAGAAGCCACACGTGGGTCGGGAACGTGAGGCAACTCGCGGGCACCCTTAAGTCCCTTCATGTGACCTGCGACACGGACGTGACCGTACATCATGTCAGAGACTCCCTTCCCAATGAGCAATCATTGGCACTTTCCGCTTCCCCGCGAATTGTCGGCTGTGCGCCGGCGAACCCATCTGAACGGTTTCAAGGCCGAGACGACGAGACCCGCAAGCTCATCGAGTTCCTAAACTCAAGTACATCACGTCTGCTAACAGTGGCCGGCTTTGCAGGGACAGGCAAGACCTGTCTGGCCTGCCACTTGCTCACTGCCTTGGAAGGAAATCATCTGCCCGACGGAGGCGGGGCATTCCACGTGGATTCGCTCGTATACGTCGATCTGAGCGTTCCGCAGGATGTCGGTGACGAAGTAAACGCCTCACCCCGTGTCACGGCAAATGATGTTTACAGAGATCTGTGCAAACTGCTGCCTCCTGAAACGTCACAGGCACTTCTTGAGTCGTGTTGGGATCGGAGCTTTGCTCTTAAGGATGCGATGCCAAGGCTATTGAAATACTTCCAACATGGCCGCACTATCCTTCTCTTGGACAACTTCGAGACCGTAATGGATTTCGAACACGTTGCTGTCACTGAATGGTCCGAGTTTCTGACCGGGCTCCTAACGGCACCGCAACACTGGATAAAGACGATTGTGACCACGCGTGTGATTCCTCAAGATCTGGTCATGCTTCAGGCGGGGCGGCAGGAGTCCTTGTCGCTAGAGGGATTGTCGCTGCCAGTCTCTGTGAAGATGCTGCGCGAAATGGATGCTGATGGGGAAGCACGCCTGCGAGACGAATCAGACGAGGTACTCCAGCAACTTGCCAGTCGCGTCCGGGGTAACCCGAGGGGGCTTGAGGCGCTGGCTGCAATACTCAAGATTGACAGGAACACCTCATGCACAAGAATCCTCACGAACAGCGAGAGGTTTATGCCCGATGAGGTTGCGCGAGCATGGATCCGTGATGCCTTCAAGCTACTGGACCCCTCGGGCCAACGCGTGATACAGGCGTTGGCCGTCTTTCGGCAACCGGTCACCGCCGCGGGCGTGCAGAAGGCAGTGGAGATGCCTGCCGAACACGTGGATGTTCCTGTTGTTCTCCAGCGATTGGTGAAGCTGTGGTTTGTCAAGGAGCAGGGTCTTTGCTATTCGTTGCATCCGCTGGATCAACAGTACGCACTACGCCAAATCACCACCGACGATAGGCTGGCGTTGCATAGACGCGCGGCCGATTTCTATGCGGGACTCCGTAAGCCCAAACCAGAGTGGAGGACGAAGAACGATCTCGAACCGCAGCTTGAAGAGTTTTACCATCTCTTCTGTTCAGGCCTATATGACCGCGCGTGCAAGGTCCTCAACCTGATTGACCGAGAGTACTTGGCCGCGTGGGGTTACGACTCCCTCATCGTCGAGTTGCGGACACCGCTGATTGGCCAAATCCCCGATCGCACTCTGATGCAGAAGAACTTGGGCCATTTGGGCACATCGCATTTCGCTTTGAACGATTTTCCGCAGGCTATCGAATATCTTGAGCAGGCTTGGGCGATCACGACCGAAATTGGCGCGTCCGAGGACGAAGGTAGATGGCTCGGAAATTTGGGCCTGGCTTACGGCGGCCTTGGCATGATCTGGAGGCAGAAGAGACTACTTCAGCGGGCCCTTCAGATTGCGGAAGACCATCGCGACTATATGCACGAAGGCAGATGGCTATTCAACTTAGGTTATGTCTTACAGTTGACGGATCCGGACACAGCGAGTGAATACTATCGGCGAGCGCTGCGGATTGTCCGCGATTGGCACGACAGGCGCTTTGAAGCGTTATCGCTGGCAGCATTGGGCAAGGTCTATGCTCAGTCAGGGGATGTGTCTGCGGCGAAAGAAACCCTCGCGGAGGGGGAAGCTACGGCAAAACGCGCCGGCGTTAAGGGTGTCGAAGTCGCTTGTTTGTTGTCTCTTGGAGAAGTGTTCGAGGAAGTGGAGGACTACCCCGAAGCAGTGGATTGTTATGAAAAGGCGCTTGCCCGGGAGCGCGAACTCGCTTCTGGGCCGAGACTAGAAACGCGTGCCGCGGAGCTTATGCTCCTAGCACGCTTGGGTGCGCTCTATAGTGACTTGTGTGAACCCGAGAAAGCGATTGCCCAATACGACGTGGCTCTCGTCGCGGCACGTGAGCTCGATAGAGCCTATGATGAGTTCATTTTGTCTGTGAAACTCGCAGACGTATATCTCAGAGAGGGGCGCAGCCAACTGGCAAAGGACACCTACAAGCGGGCGATTGCGGCGACGCAGGATGACAGAGGTGCGGACAGGATCAGTGTCCTGGTGATGCTCGCGGCTGTCTGTGCTTATTCGGACCAAATGGAGGAAGCAGCAGGTCATCTGCAACAAGCGATCATTGTCGCCGCCGCATTTGCTGGCAACGACAAATCACACCCGTGGCTAAGCAGTCTCTCCAGCGCGTACGCACCGTCCGAAGACGGACAGCAGTCGCCTGGTGCTATTCGTCAGACACTGGATGCTGTCCGAGAAGCAGTCGACCGTCGGCTGGAGGCCAACTGGTTTGCTTACCTTGGGGGGACGTGCGCATGCCTAGAGCAAACCAGGAAAGCGATCGAGTTCTTAGAACAGGCGATTAGGCTTGCCCGAGAGGTTCGCGACCGTGCATGTGAAACGCGTTCCTTAACCGCTTTGGCGGAATGCGCCATGCGGACAAAGAAGTGGGACCAGGCAAGGGGATATTTCGAAGAAGCGTGCAAACTTGCGCGTTCGTCCGGGGACCGAGACCAGGAGGCCTGCACGTTAATTGGTCTCGGACGTGTATACATGTTGCTCGGGGAAACACGTAAGGCTTTGCAGCAGTATGAATGCGCGAGCCATGCGATGCAGAAGACAGACAATCAGGACAAAGGACTGCTCCCACTGTTGACGGCGATTGGAAGTCAATATGTCGACCTGCATGAGCCAGACAAGGCAATTTCTTTTCTTGAACGGGCGTCGCACCTTGCGCACAAAACAGAGAATGAGGTGGCCGAATGTCAACTCCTCAGCCTGCTTGGAGCAGCTTGCTATCTCGCAGGGGATTCGAAGCGCGCTATTGAGTATTATGAGCGCGGGCGCACAATCGCTGAGTACCTTAGCCTCGAGGACCAAAAGGCCCTGGCCCTTTTCAACATCGGTGATGCATATCACCTCGCTGGTGATCTGGATAAGGCCGAGAGCTACTATGCCAGCGTGATTGATCTCACGGAAGAATGCGTTGACTATAAGTCCGAAGCGGGCCTTGGAGTAGTATTTCTGCACAAAGGCAACGAGATGAGAGCACAAGAGTGCTTCACGCGCTGCGCCAGCCTAACCGAAAAGCTCGTAGTGACGTCGCCGGATTTTTACCCGGAATACGCTACGCTTGCAATGGCAAGATTGGCGCTAGGCGACACTAGAGAAGGGCTCGACACGTATACTCAGGCACTGAAGGAATTGTCTGAGCGAGTTGCATTGGAGGGCGGGTCACCGTGGGGCCCGATACGGTACGCGATCTGTGACTTAGAAGTGTTAAAACGGGCGCCGACCGTCATCCCAGGTCTGGACACCGCGATCGAAATGCTCCAGAACGCACTTGGGGATGCCGGTTGCACGAACTGCTAATACGCCCTAGCCCATACTGGGCGTAACGCTCAGCGAGGAAAGGAGGGTAGCCCGCTTGGGTGCTGTCGGAGCAATAGGCGAGCCGGGCATGGTGAAGTGATTGGGAGTGGAAGTCTCCTGCGGGACCGGTCGGATGTAACCGCGAGGTGAAGGCAATTGCACGAAATAAGCTCGTCTTCAATGGCCGGTTGTAACCCGATTCTAAGTGGCCAGTTTTGCCCGATCCGTGACAAGAAACAGCCCACGGTCACCAGCCTAGACCGGTGACCGTGGGTGCCTTCTTCGTTGTGCTATGCCGTAACATTAGCGGAAAGACGTGCTGGGACGACTGATGCTTGATGAGTTGAAACTTGGTCGGCTGAAGCTTGGTCGGCTGAAGCTTGGTCGGCTGAAGCTTGGTCGGCTGAAGCTTGGCTGGCTGAAGCTTGGCCGGCTAAAACTTCTGTTAAGGGTACTGTTGCTTTGCCTCTGTGTTCCGCGAAACTGGTAGTGACTCTGTTCATAGCGTTTCGTCGTTCCCGGCTGGTATCCGTATCCTGTTTGACTGTTCTGGATGTGGAGGTGACCAGTTCCATTAGGACTGTGGAACGTACGGTCAAACGTGCCGTGGGCTGTAATATTGTTCTGGTCGAACTTCCATCGCGTCCAATCTTGCGTACGCTGAAGGGGGTTTGTCGCAGATGTCTTGAACGGCTGTTTGGAAACGGTGGTTTTCCAGCTTTTCGCAAGATCGCTGATCGCAGTACTCGGCCGACGGCCCGACACGCCGGGATGTGGAGCAACGACTAGCGGTTTTCTCGTATTCCAATCCTTGAGTTGACGGTAGGTCGCATCTGGTCGAGCAGCGATCGCCGCTCGCGTGAGATCCTTCGCATTACCACTAAGTCGATACTTGTTAAGGTGCTGTTGTGCAATCCTAGTCCTGAGCCTACTCGTTGCCTCATCATGTTTCCCCATGGTGAAGTCCGTCGCTGTCTCCGCGAACTGCGTGATGAACGCGGCCTGGGGGCCAACGCCGGCCTGCGTTAGCAGACCGGACACGATGCTGTCGGCGCCGACGATAGCGCCCATCGCCTTAAGCGGGTTGCCGGGCGTGCCACTGTTAAAGAACTTGTTGGTCGAGTTCGCAACATCATACCCGCTCTTGACCTTGCCAAGGCCTTCATGGACTGTGCTCAAGCCCAGACCAACTGAGTTTTTGAGGCTGTGATTCATATTGTCGTGGATCCAGCCTGCATCGGCCGGGCTGAGCCGGGCATTTGAGTGGTGTTGTGTGTGGAACCTCTCCGCCCGGCGGCTTTGAAGTCGCCTTAGCAGTTGTGCATGAGCGCGTTCGTTGCAGTGCAAGACGTCGCCACCCAACAGGATGATTCCCACGGCTAATGTCAGGAAAGCTGGCTTGTACATGATATTCTCCTTTGTTGAAAACGAAAAACGACGGTAACTGTCAAGCGAGTCTAGAAAGCCTTGTCTTGTGCCACCGGGAAGCGCGGCGGGCGGCAACGAAATGCCGCTCGCCGGCCCCCGGCGGGAAGCCACTTCTGCGGCTCTTAGGCGGTTGTAGTCCACCTCAGCGGTTCGGGTTGGTGAGTAGTGACTTGACGAGATCGACGATCATCTGGGCAACAAGCCGTTCAGCATGTTGCCCGGCCACCGTCTGACCATCTCGACTAATCCGACCGTTTTCTGCCCAGGTAGGCCGAAAGGTCCGAAGCGCCTGCCTAAGCAAGGCCTCACGCTCCGGCGCCTGCATCTTCTTGATCTGGACTACGAGATCAAGAAACTGCTCGTCTTTTCTCAAATGGCGAGTCATGTCTGCTGGGACGCTCTGTAGGAAACGTTGATGGTCGACGAAGTCGAAGCACTGATAGTCGTATTGCCCCCAACTGTCGCCCACGTGCAGGCGTTGCTGGTCTTTGATGAGCCTAAGCAACGCATGATTCTTATACGTTTTGGCTGGACGCGTAACCACGTGTTGCGCGTAGTGTGCATGTGCTCTAGGCCGTCTTCTGAAGATTTGGCCATCAGAGGTTTGCGCCATGCTGACTGCGATTGCCACGACAAGCGGCACTATGTGACATAGTCTCATCGTTCTTTCTCCTTCTTGCTGGAAGCGTTTTGAAACAATTGAGTTGTTGGGCCTTCCAAAATCGGCCCTGAGGACATAATTCTCTGGGCGTATGCCCAGAGAAACGAAAACCTTCAGCCGCGGCTTGTGGCCTGAAGTCAAATCTCTCAATCGTCATGCAGAACAGTTCTTGACTTTGCGAGATTCTCGTCCTTCAACCTCATCTGCAAGGGGCGCCGAGCGTCCCCTTGCCGTGCACGTGTGCAGGGTTCGCGTTATTGGTGTTGCCTGCGACGCTGAGTAGATGCAAACGGCGTGCCGAACTACCTCGGCGCACGTAACTCATTGAGACAAAGGGGGTTACGTCGGTTGTCTTTTTTCAGTTGACTTTTTCGCCATTGGTTGAGTTTCTCCACATGCATGCCTACGGGCCCCGGATTCAGCCCGTTGACCAGAAATGCCCGAGAAGCCCAGAAACTGCACTCCTACTGCTGTTCTCTCACACGCAGCCCCAGATGGCCCCAGACACCAGTCCCAGCCTTGCCGACGAGAAACCCTTACGGCTACAGGGCGCAGAACGCTCAGAATCGATTCTGGTGAGGTGGCGGGCGGAAGTCGTCAATCTTGCCCCATACCCACGCAGCCCAGATGTAACGATGATTGTCAAGTGGCGTCGGGCGTGATGACGCCGAGTTTGTTTCAGGGGGGGCGGCATGGAGTCGTCCGGTTTGCTTGAGGCATTACGGGTTCCTCTTCTCTGGCTGTCCCAAACGGAGTTTCAGGCCGAAGGTGTTCGCTAGGTGGATGGCGCCTTCGTAAGATGTGAGTTGGTGAATCGTACACCAAAGATCCAGCACGTTGCCGACGGCTCCACACGGGGGATGGAAGCACTGGAACACGTTCTTCCCGAGATGGACGGAGAAGCTTCGGCCGCGATCTCGTCGGGCACCGTGGACCGGGCATGGTCCGCGACGTTGATTGCCGTTGCCACGCAGCCGTCCGAAGTAACCTAGCTGGCGCAGCACTTGCTCCATCGAGATTTGACTGCGGAGGTAAGCGAAGTCGATTGATCCGCCGCCGTTGGTGGCAACTCCGGACGTCCCGTTGCGGGTCGTCTTGACCGTTTCCTTCACGGAAGCTACTGTGGAAGTGGTCGCGGTGACCGCTTTCCTTGGCGGGGAAATTCCCGCTTTGCGGCCCGCGGCCTCTTCTTGTTCGTGGATCGACTTTTCGGTGACGTCCGATTCGCCGGCCGCGTCGAACGGGGCACGGTTATCTGCCTTGTGGTAGTCGGGATCGTAGGGCCGGCCACTGGTCCAAATACCGAACACTTGATGCAACAGCTTTCGCATGCAATGTCCTAAAGCGACGTCGCCACGTCGACCACGCGCTCGGAGGCGGGCATAGAGGGTTTTGACCTGGGGATTGCAGCGAATCGCCACAAAGGAGGCCATCCACAGATACTTCCGCACCAGGTCGTTTCCTTTTCGCGACATGCGCATTGTGCCTTGAGGTCTCGGGCGGCCGAACTTATCTACCCCCGAACTGCTCTCTTCCGGAAACACGCCAAAGTAGCTGGTCAAGTGGTCGGCAGTGGGGAAACGATCGATGGAGAGGATCTTGGCCACCAACGCCGCGGCCGTACGTTGTCCGATGCCGGGGATGGTGGCGATCTGTTTGGCCCGCTCGTCGCCCAGCACGCCAAAGGCCTTCAGCAGCAGTGTTTCGAGTTGTTTTTCCGCAGCCAAGGATTGCGACAAACCGCGAACCGACTGGCGGACCAACTCTTCGACGACAACTCCTTGCTCAGCGGCGACCGATTCTTTGGCGGCTTGATGGATCAGGCGAGCTTTCTCTTCGCCCAGGTATGGAATGGCGATCAGCGAGCGAAGTTGGACCTTGGCTATGCGCTGGGCGGTCGGGTATTTATCTAACAGTCGAAGCACCCAACCTGCCTTGAAGTCGTTCTGCAAGGTCGCCAATTCGGGAAACACGCGACCGAGCAAATTGTGCAGCCGATTCACTTCGCGGGTGGATTGCTTGACTTGAAATTCCAGGCGGCTGGTCACCTCCCGCAGCGCGAGCATCTCGGGCGTCACCGCCGACGAGGAGTCGGGCCGCTCCACGATGGCAAATCGGGCACAGGCGTGGCTTTCGACGGCGTCGGCCTTCCGCTTGGGGAAATGGACTTGGCAATACTGTTTGTTGCGTACCGGATCGCCGACCGAGATGGTCTTCGGCCAGGGCAACCGGTGGAGGAAAGCGAGCAGATTGGTCGCGTACTGGCCGGCGGCGTCGACGCGGATATGAAAGTGGACGTCGGTCTGCTTTTTGGCCAGCTTACCCAACACGTCTCGCAAGCTCTCGTATCCACTATGGGATTCGAGAAACTCCAGCGGCTTAGTCGCCATCTGCCGATCTTCCTGCAGGAAGGTCGCATGATGGCCGTAGCGCGCGGTGTCCACCCCCACACCGATGGCGCAAGTGGTCTTACTCGTTACCGGAGGCATCTAATTGAACTCCTTGATTATCGTGCCGTAATCGTGACGGTCCAGGCAGTCGCGAGCCTCCTCCGTGAACCTCTGACATGATATCCTTGTGATCAGTCGGTCAAGCCGCAAGATGTAACAAAGCTTCGGTCAAAGGTCGGAGGGATCAATCTGGGCTAAACAGGTCAAGGCCTCAGGGCGACAGAAAGTATCTCCTCACGACTTCCACAACCGACCAGTCTGTCATGACACCAGCCAGTTGGGTATACTGATAAACTGAACATACAAGGGCAGTTCTGGGGCCCAAACACGCCGTTTCGGGA
>JABMRB010000534.1 GCA_013202865.1 Candidatus Nealsoniibacteriota bacterium
AAGTAGTAGAACCACTCCTTGATCACGTCCTCGGTCAGTTCACGGCCACCGCCCAGTTTGCCGAGCACCTTGCCCATGGTCGTAAATTCTTTGCGATAGATCGACCGGAGCAACTCGGCGCGGAGCACGGGCATGTTCTTGGGATCGCCGCCGCCGATGAAGAAGTGGCACTTATCGGCACAGGCCCCGCAACGGACGCATATATCCATGAAGAGCTTGAAGCTGCGATACTTGCTCAGCCGATCGGCCATCCCGTCCAGGACGGTCTTCTTCCAGCCTTCGGGCAGTTTCCAGTCGTCGTCCGTAACGGCCCAATCCCGCGGATTCGGCAGGTCGAGGATCTTCAGGTTTTTCGCCTTGCCCGGATAGATGAACGCGCCCGGGTGGATGTCGGCCGGCGTGTCGGCCCACTCGGTCTTGGGCGGGGTGTAGTCGATCTGCAGGAGGTCTTCCTGCTTGTAATGGTCCATTTCGCCTGGAGTTGACATGGCTACTCCTTTTCCACCGGCAAGCCGGCGGCCTTCATCTTGTCGCGGAGCTCGTCTTCGTATTCGTCGTAGGGGTGGACCTTGACCGGATAGTCCCAGGGATTGACGTGGCGGACCCGCCGGTTGCTGTTGGCCATGTTGCGGGTCGGGCTGAGGAACACGCCCGCCAGATGCGTCAGCTTGCTCAGCGGGATATAGGCCAACAACGCACAGACCAGCAGCAGATGCCCGAAGAACAGCGGGCTGATTCCGTCGGGCACCGTCGGCGCGAAGCTGACCAGTCCCAGGGTCATCTCCTTGATCGCCACCACGTCGGTCTTGAAGAAGTGCCGCAGGCAGAAACCACTGATACCGATTCCCAGCAGCAAGAACAGCGGGAAGTAGTCACCCGGCAGCGAGATGTATCGCACCTGCGGATTGGTCAGCCGCCGCACCAGCAGGTAGGCCAGACCCGCCAGGAAGAGCACCGAGGTGACGTAGATCACCGGCAGCCCGACTTCGAGGAATCCGTCGGCCGCTTCCAGAAACGTCACGCAAATCGGCACCGGGTTGGTCATCAGCCGCAAGTGCCGGATCAGGATCAGCAGCAGCGCCCAGTGCATCGCCATGGCCCCGGCCCAGAGCGAGAGGTCGGTTGCGTAGACGAGGTTCTTGTCTGCGGTCAGTCTTGTCTTCGTATTGCGCATCAAGGAACGGAACAACAGCACTTCCAGGGCCATCCTTCCGATAACGGTCAGCGTGTTGTGGGGGTTTTCCAGCTTCTCTTGCTTGATCCAACCGAGCGATTTCTGCTGTCCGCAGGTGGTGGGGATGCGGAAGGGGACCGACGAGGCGGCCCAACTCATCACGCGGTAGGTCAGCCCGCCCAGCAGCATCACCACGGCAACGTAGGGGACCGCCACGCCGAAGACCAACAAGACCCACGTCATCTTGGTCGCCGCGCCCAAATAGCCCAGCAGAAACAGGCCGGCTACAGCAGCCAAGGAAACGATTATTTTCATCGGAGATCCTCTCGCCGAACGTCATCTTGCGGGCATCCCGGACCCGCGTCCAAATCGGAACCGCACCGCGGCATCTTCTGCGCAGCCCAGGGAACCGTTCGCTTCACTTCGTTGATGCGGAGTTCCAACAACCGCTCGCGGCACTCGACGAAGACGTCAAACGCGGCCAGCGCCACCCGGTCGACCCGGGCGTCGAACTCCGCCAACTCGGACAGGTAACGCCCATCCGTCGCCGCCGAGCCCAATTCGGCCCGAACGGCGTCCTTCAAACAAAACACAAAACCGACGGCTTCTGACGCCGAAAACTGCTGGACCGCCCGGACCCGGACCACCTCAAAGAGGTGCTCGCCGATCTTCTCCATATCCGGCCCCGCCTTCGCGTCCGGGCCGTCCAACAACTCGTCGAAGATCGCTTGTGTCGCCACCCGCAGGCCGTGGCCGATGGGGTTGGCAAACGGATCTTTCTGCCGTTTGAACGCGGCGGCCGAATCGCCGGAATAGCTCGCCAAGGCTTTGTCGGACCAGCGGCGAACGATCGCGTCCTTCTTCTCCTGTAGTAGTCGTCTGAATGCCATCAGTCGGTCCTCCGCAGCAATCTGGCGTTGGGTCGCCGCGGCAATCTTTGGCTACACACAACCGGTCGGCTTCGGGAGTCCGGCCACCTTGCAGGCGCCCTTGGCGGGGCCGCTGGGGAACAGCTCGTAGATTTCCTTCAGCTTGAAACCGGTCGACTTGCAAAGCTTGCGGATCATCGGAGCCATGTTGAACTCGAGATAATACTCCCGCAAGAAGTTGACCACCTTCCAGTGATCGTCGGTCAGATCGTCGACGCCCTCGGTCTTTGCCAGGTCCGCGGCAACCGCCGGGTCCCACAGATTCGGATCCTGGATGAACCCGTCCTCGTCGATCTCGAGCGTCTTGCCGCCGTATTCTTTTTGTTCCATCGAAAACTCTCCTTTTGGTCAGGTTGTGCGTTGCCGGCCGAACGCCGCCGGCGTCATGGTCTACTCAATCTCGATATCCACTCGCGGCGGATGTCTAATGACGCGTTGCCGGGGGGAACACCGCCGGCACCACGCTCTACTCAACCTCGATATCCACTCGTGGCGGATGTCTAAAGGTTTCGTGGATCGGACACTTCTCGGCCATGCGGCGGATCGCGTCCTTCCTTTCTTCGGGAACGCTCTCGGGCAATTCCACGTCGACGACAATCGCCCCGATTCGCTTGGGCGAATCGGCTAACTCCAACGTGAGGTTCACCTCGACGTCGCCTTCGTAACCGTGGCGATCGCAGTAGCTCTGAACCATCATCGCGACGCACGCGCCGAGTGCACCGCCCGTCAACTCCGCCGGCGAAAGGCCCGCGTCGCCGCCGCCGTCCTGGACGGACATGTCGACGGTGAAGTCGTGCCCGCGCACGCGGACTCCAAACTCGAGTCCGCTGCGCCGGGTCACGCTGATCAGGTCCATCGCACGCGTCCTATCAGGTCGGTCTTAGGCTTCCGACTGGTAATGGGCCATGAGGATCTTGGCGACCTCGGGCCGGGCAAACTCGGGAGGCAGATCCTCGCCGGCGGCGAGGATCTCGCGAACCTTCGTGCCGGAAAGGAAGACAAAGTCCTCCTTCTTGTGGCCTTCCGGTGCCTCACGCATCATGATCACCTCACCTACCACGTTGGAAAACGCCGTATGGTCGGCCTCGAAGATCTGCAACTCCATCGCACCCTCGGGTACGTCCTTGTGGAAGATCTCCTGGGCGTCGAAGGCCCCGTAGTAATCGCCTACGCCGGCATGGTCGCGGCCGACGATCAGGTGCGTGGTGCCCATGTTTTGACGGAAGACGGCGTGCAATACGGCCTCGCGCGGACCGGCGTAG
>JABMRB010000535.1 GCA_013202865.1 Candidatus Nealsoniibacteriota bacterium
GATAAACGCGCCGGGATAAACCCGGCGGCTCGCTTTCCTTGCGCCGGCGGCTCGCCGGCCAAGCATAACGCGTTCTTGTACCTTCCGCCAGGCTCCGCCGATCACGGCCTTGCCACCAGCCGGATCTCGAATAGCTTCGGCCAGAACTTGCCGGTTACGAATAGCCGCTTTTTCTGCGGGTCGTAGGCAATTCCGTTGAGCACGGCCTCCACATTGCGACGCTCCAGGCGCGTCAGCAGTCCCGACAGGTCGACCCGGCCGATCACGGCACCGGTCTGAGGCGAGATCCGCAGCACGAAATCCGAATTCCAGACGTTCGCGAAGATCTCGCCCTCGACGTATTCCAGTTCGTTGAGTTTGTCCACCCGGGTGCCGCGGTCATGCACGGTCAACTGCTTGACGACGCGGTACGTCTTCGGGTCCAACAGCCGCAGCGTAGCCGAGCCGTCGCTGACGATCAGGTGTTGCCCATCGTGGGTCACCCCCCAGCCTTCGCCCGAGTAACGAAACCCGCCGCGATACTTCAGCGACTCCTTGTCGAAGATGAATCCGAGCTGGTTCCTCCACGTCAACTGCACGATCGAATCGCCCCAGACGGTAATCCCTTCGCCGAAGTACTTCCCGTTGAGTCGGATGACCTTCAGCGCCTTGCCCGAGCTGAGGTCGACCCGCCTTAGGGTCGACTGCCCGTATCGGCCTGTCCCTTCGTAGAGCACGTCGCCTTCGATCGCCAGTCCCTGGCAGAACGCCCGGCGGTCGTGCGGGTAGGTGGCCACGACCTCGTAGCCGTAGACGGGCGGGGCATCGGCCGCATCGGCCCGGGGCGCGGCAAGCGTCCAACAAATGGACGTCAAGACCACGATCGTCGAGCCGGTGTGTTGCCTGCGGCGTTTCATCGCGAGGGATCCGATGACGGGCAGCGGAAAGGGTTGCCAAAGTATAGTATACGCCAAGTCTGGTCGCGTCAATCCCGTTGCCCCGGGTTTCTCGGGCCCCGATGTCGCATGCTCGCACGCGCACGCCGGATTGCTATAATCTGGAAAGTAGCGATCTCGCTCCGCGAGATCAGGCTTCGTCCCGCGGAGCGTGACGGCTACAATGGCCAATCGAGTATTCACAAACCAAAGGAGTATCCAGATGACAGGCAAGCGAAACACGTTCGTCGGAATCTATTGCATGTTGCCGGCCCTGGTCGTCGCGGTGTGGACCGCCGCCGGGCTCGTGCAGGCGGAGATTGTCCCGCAGCAGCTCGACCGTTCCAAAGGCATCTGTGTGGTCCTCGGCGTGGAGAGCGAGCAGCAGGCAAGCTTCGTTACGGCGCTGGGTAAAGGGGCCGTTTACTTCCAGTCGCCCGACGACAAGCAAGTCGCCATGATGCGCCGGGCGGCCGAGCGGTCGCGGCTGCTCGGGAAACACGTCTTCGTCGACCGGGGTGACTACCGGTCGATCCATCTGGCCGACAATCTGGCCGACGCCGTGATCGTCGCACACGACGCGGCCGGCATTGTTGCCGACGAGGAACTGCTTCGCGTGCTCCGCCCCGGTGGCACGGCACGGATCGCGAATCGGAGAATCACCAAGCCCGCCGCGGACGGCGCCGGCGCCTGGAGCCATCCCTACCACGGCCCCGACAACAATCCGCAGTCGACCGACCAACTCGCCCGGGCGCCCTACCTGACGCAATACCTGGCCTATCCCAAGTTCAGTCCCATGCCCGAGGTCACCGTGGCCGCCGGCGGACGCGTCTTCCGGGCCATGGGCCACATCGCCCATCGTGCCAACCAGAACCCGCAGCTCAACACGTTGCTGGGCGTCGACGCCTACAACGGCATGATCCTCTGGCGACGCCCGCTCAAAGAGGGCTTCATGATCCATCGCAACACGATGATCGCCACGCCGGACGTCCTTTACCTGGGCGACGACCAGTCGTGTGAGTTGATCGACGCGGCCACCGGCGAAACCAAAGACCGGATCGTGATCCCCAAAGATCTGGCCGACGGCCCCGTATGGAAATGGATGGCTCTTGACGGCGGCGTGCTCTATGCCCTGATCGGCGGGCAGGAGGTCAAGCCCCGCACGCAGCCGTCCCAAACTCAGGCCCTCGGGCACTGGCCTTGGGGCATGTGGGAAGGCCACGACTACAGCGACCCGAAAACCAACTTCGGCTTTGGCCGCACGCTCGTGGCGATCGATCCGAATACCAAGAAGATTCGCTGGAGCTACCGCGACGACGATTACCTGGACAGCCGCGGTGTCTGCATGAAGAACGATCGCATCTACTTCTACTCTCCCGACAAATTCCTCGCGTGTCTCGATGCCAAGACAGGCAAGCTCGCCTGGAAAACCACCGACGCAAAGCTGCTCGCAGCGATCGGCCCCAACGAGCGGGCACAACACTACGTGACCGGCTACGCCACCACGACGTACATCAAGTGCGACGACAAGTACATCTTCTTCGCCGGCCCACAGCGACAACGGCTGGTCGTCGCGTCGGCGAAAGACGGAAAACTGCTCTGGCAGCATCCGCACGGCAACCTTCAGTTGGTCTTGCGCGACGACGCCATCTACGCGGCCGGCCCGGGCAATACAAGCTGCAAGCTCGACTACGCCACCGGCAAGACGCTGGCCCCGCTGCCGCTGCGCCGCGCCTGCACCCGGGCGACCGGCACCGTCGACAGCGTCTTCTACCGCACACCCGGCGGCACCGTGCGGGTGGACGTCGCCACCAACGCCACGCACCATATCGCCCCGATGCGGCCGCCCTGCCAGGACGGCGTGATCGTCTCCGACGGGCTGTTGTTCTGGGGGCCCTGGATGTGCGGCTGCCAACTCTCCTTCTACGGCCACGTCTGCCTGGCACCGGCCGGTGATTTCCCCGTCCACACGCCGGCGGACAAAGGCCGGCTCGAACCGGGCACGGGCGACACGGCCAAGGTCGAGCCGCTCGAGATCGCCCCGGGCGACTGGCCCTGCTATCGGCGGAACAACCAGCGAACGTCCGTCACGTCGGTCGCCATTCCGCGGAAAGTCGAGCAACAGTGGTCGTTCCGCACGCCTTCAGCAACTGCTCCGACCGCACCGGTTGTCACCGGCGGGCTGGTCTTTATCGGCGATCGTAGCGGGGCCGTCCATGCGATCGACACCGAAGGCAAGGTCCGCTGGAAGGCCCATACCGGCGCGGCGATCTTCTTCCCGCCCGCGGTGGACAACGGACGCGTCTTCGTCGGCTCGGCCGACGGGCGAGTTTACGCGTTGGAGGCCACCACCGGGCGGCGGTTGTGGACGTTCCGCGTGGCGCCGGCCGACCGGTTCATCCCGGTCTACGAGCGGTTGATCTCCACGTGGCCGGTGGCCGGCGGCGTGATCGTGGCCGACGGCGTCGTCTATGCGGCGGCCGGCATCGCCCATTACGACGGCACGCACGTTGTCGCGCTGGATGCAACGACCGGCAAGGTGAAGTGGTACAACGACACGTCCGGATCGCTCTCGGAGAAGGTCGACAGCGGGATCAGCCTGCAAGGGCCGCTCTACCTCCGCGGCGGCGAACTCTGCTTCCTCGGCGGCGGCGTCTACCACACGGCCCGCTACGACCTGGCCACGGGCAAGTGCCTCAACCCGCCGCACGAGGCCGTCAACTCGCAGTTCGCCACGGCCTTCTATCCGTACTATCCCAGCTACGGCCGTTTCTCGTCGCTGAACCATACGCTGCCCGACGGCAATTCGCTGGTCTACACGGTCAGCTACGAAGGCAGCCACCACACACCGCTGGCCCTGCTGGCCCCGCCCGCCCCGAAGGTTTCCCCGGTAACCGACCGTCCCCGCGACGCCCGGCCGCAAGGCCCGCAGCGCAAGACGATCTGGCAAGACCCGGCCGGCCGACGTTTCAACAGCCTCATCGTCGGGCCGAAGACGGTGTTGGCCGCGGGGCAAAACGGTCCGAGCACAACCGAAGGCCTGTTCCTCGGCGCCGTCGACGTCCGTTCCGGCCAAATGATCTGGCAGCAAAAGCTCCCCGCCGCCGCCGTCAAAGACGGCACCGCCATCGACGCCGCCGGCCGCATCATCGTCTCGCTGGAAGACGGCCGCGTATTATGTTTCGCGGCACCGTAGGACAGGTTCGTAGTAGCCCGATTTATCGGGCTTGTAGATAAACGGGTAGCACCGCTGATTTTTGCGCCGAAGACATTGCCAACTCGAAAAACTAAGTTCGCAAAATCGTCGGTGCGGCGCAGCCGTAGGAGGGTTTGCCCTCGCCGAGCCACCTCTCGTGGCTGCGCCATCCCGACGCTTTCCGAAATGGCGTGAGAAGTGGCGGCGCGTATTGCGGAAAAGTCTCGGGGCCACCCGGGCCGATCACGTAGAAGTATCGGGGCTACCCGGTCTTCTTCGCTGGATTTCCGCCACCCCTTCCATCGGGGGTCCCGTTCGGGTGATGGGCAAGTACCATCGGTCAGGCTTCCAAATCTCTTGACACAAAGGGACTTGTTCGGAGAGAATCAAGAAGCGTCTTAGGCTGACGGATTTGTCCGCATAAGCGCCGAGAGCGGGTATATGCGGAAACCTGATAAACACTCGTTAAATGCCATGGACTCCATCCCTGTCATTCCCGGTCGCACGTTGCTCTACAAGTATCGTGCGCTGGAAACCGACAAGCACGTCGAGTTCGCTGCCGACATTCTGCTCAATCATCGCCTCTTCTGCGCTTCGCCAGGCTCCTTCAACGATCCGTTTGATTGTGCGGCTCGTCATTCATTTGACGCCACGGAAGCGGAGAAGATCGCCCGTGCCGTTGCCCGCATCCAAAAGGAAGACCCCACTGTCAGCGTTGAAGAAGCTAGGAAGATGGCCCCAACTCGTTACCGATCGGCTGAACAAGATGGACCAGCACGGCTTCGTTCGGTGATCCAGGAGCAAGTTGGCGTTGTCTCACTGTCTGGAACGTGCGACAACCTGTTGCTTTGGGCGCACTATGCGAGTGCGCACACCGGAATCTGCATAGAATTTCGGGCATCAGAAGCCGCGCACGTCGACTTGTTTTTCGGCAGTTCATTGCCGGTAGAATATCAGAAAGAGCGTCCCGTAATCCAGTTTTGCCGAGATGGCGTGAAGGAGTCCGTGCAGAAGGCTCTACTGACCAAGTCGACCGACTGGGAGTACGAAAAAGAGCGGCGAATAATCAAACAAGATCGTCACGTCGACCCGCATTTTGCATTTGCCCCAGAGATCATCACCGCTGTTTACCTTGGTTGCCGGATCTCTACGCAACACAAGTCCATTGTCGTGGATGGGCTCCGTGATCGAGACTCCTCCAGTTCACCCAAGCTATACCAAGCGAAAACAGCGGAGACAGTTTATGGACTGGAGTTCGAGGAGGTTTCTTAACTCACACGATTGCATTTAACATATCGTTGCAGCCGACGTGCTACGCGTCCGATTGTTCGAGCGTTAATGAAGATGGAAAGTTATTTGGTGCGTCAATCCGCCAAGAAAAAGACCGCACGCGGCTGAACTCGACGTTAGGTTGCCAAACAACACACCCACGTGTTTCGTAATGCAAAACCCCCTCCCTAAAGAATTGCTCTCACTTGCCGGCGAATACGCCGTTGCCAGCGCATTGTGCCGACGCGGGGTGTATGCACAACTCACATTGGGCAACCGCAAACGCACTGACATACTTGTTGACACCGACGACAACATGATGCGCATCGAGGTCAAAGCCGCGCAAAATAACGAATGGCCTGCAATCAGAGGCCTTCATCGGATCAAAGACGCGCTGGTGTTGGTGGACTTCACTGGAAAGACACTGGATGACACACCTGATTTTTACATCCTAAACCTCAACGATTGGAAACAACTCGTCGCCGAGGAAGAGGAACGGTATCCGAACATCACAGTTGATGGAGAAAATCAAATCAAGTATCCCGATGGATGGAAAGGCCTGAACTTGAAGCCTGCTCGCGTTGCCACGTTTAAGGATAAATGGGAGAAGATCGTTGGATTATCAAACGGGTAGCACCGCTGATTTTGCGGCGAAGACGCTGCCAACTCGAAAAACTCGGTTCGCAAAATCGTCGGTGCGGCGCAGCCGCAAGATGGTCTGCACTCACCGAGCCGCCTCTTGTGGCTGCGCCACCCCGATGCCAACTGACAACTGACAACTGAAAACCGCC
>JABMRB010000536.1 GCA_013202865.1 Candidatus Nealsoniibacteriota bacterium
CGTTAGACGTTGGGCTTGTCTTGAACACGGCGACGCGGATCGACCCGAGCCATGCGAGCATCCTTGATCCGCATCTCCTCGCGCAACATGGCAACTTCCGTCTCCAGCCGAATGATCTTCGCGTGCAGCGGGTCCCCCGCCTCGTGAAGAAACTCCCGACCCGCCATCATGGCCACGCGAACCAAGCCGAGCACGTTCAGGATCGCGGAACGAACCGACGGCGCCCAGCCCGTGGGCAGCGGCAGCGCTTCGATGGAGTCTACAGCGGAGTCGTCGCACATGGTGTGGCCCGAAGATGGTAGAGAAACCGCTCATTGTACCGTTTTCCGTCTCCCGCTGAATGCTGCTCGTTGAGCCAACCGGCCAGAACCACGAGAAGAATCTGCGCTGGACGATAACGTTACCGAGCACCCTTGCTCGCGGCCCCTCCCTCCAACCGCGCCAACAACGTCCGATCCGTAACCTCCAACGCCCTGGCCGTCGCATGTACGTTACCGCGGTAGAGAGCCAGGGCATGCCTGGCGTAGGCATCGCGGGCTTCTCCCAGCGAGCGGATCTCTTCGATCGTCTTCGGCAGGAAGGCGCTCGGATCGGCCGACTCGACCATGGGCTCAAGTGAGCCGAGACGCCGCTCTTCCTCGACCACTTCGGCGATCTTCAAGTCCAAGTAGACGGCCCGTTTGATCACGGCGTTGAGCTGCCGGATATTACCGGGCCAATCGTATTCGCGCAAGAATGCCCAATCCCGCTTGGTCAGCTTCCGCTTCCAACCCTTCTCTGCCAGTTGGCCGAGCGTCTTGGTCACGATCCCGTCCATGTCACCCGGGTGCTCGCGAAGCGGCGGCATCACGATTCGCAACGTGGTCAGCCGGTGGAACAGATCCGCGCGGAACTCACCGCTACGGATCATCGCCGGCAGATCGCGATTGGTCGCCGAGACGACCAGCACGTCGACGTTGGTGATCGCCCGGTCGGCACCCTCGGGCACCACGGCCTTCTCTTCGAGCACCCGTAGTAGCTTGGCCTGCACTTCCAATGGTAATTCGCCCACTTCGTCGAGAAACAGCGTCCCGCCCGACGCCTCGACGAACGCACCATCGCGGTCGCCCACAGCACCCGTGAACGCGCCCCTCACGTGCCCGAAGAGGGCCGTATTGGCCAAGCCCACGTTGCCGGCAAACCGGGCACAATTGATCGTCACCAACGGCTCCGTCGCCCGGCGGCTTCGCTCGTGGATCAGGTTGGCCACCAGTTCCTTGCCGGTACCCGACTCGCCGCCGATGAAGACTGGTTCCTCGGCGGCCGCACACTTCCGGATCAGGTCGCGGACTCTCCGCAGTTGTGGTGACCGGCCTTCCAAGACGTACCGCATGCCGGTCCGGCCGAACAGTTCGACCAGGCGCTGATCGTCGGCGTCGAACTGCTGGGCGGCCAGTTTGTGGATCGTTGCCACGTAGCGGTCCCGGTCATTGAACTTGAAATACTCGGCGCCCGAGGCGGCGATCAGTTCGAGCCAATGGTCGTCTACATCCGGGAGCTTCTTCGGCGGGTTCTCGATGTTCGGATCGTGGCAGGCCAGATCCATCAGAAACTGGGCGTTGGGCTTATCATTGAGCTTCAACTGCCGGCAGACGGCCTCGGTGTTGCTGGACAGATCCGAGAATACGGGCGAACAGACCTCCGCAAAGCGATCTGCATCCAGGTAGCCGCGTCCGCAGTACCAGACCACTGCGACGCCCTTCTTCTTCAATTGACGGGCGGACCTGACGACCTCGTCCCAGTCCCCGTGAACGCCGAGGCCGCAGACGTGGATCTCGCCTGGCGGCTGGCGCCCGGCGGCAAGCTCGCCGAGCGTTCGACCAACCCGCTGCGCACTCGTGATGTGGATCTCGGCCGCGGGCCATTTCAGTACCCCCATGGCCGCGGCACACGCCCCGTCGGTGCCGATGTACGTGACGATCGTAATCTTCCGGCTTTTTGCCATCTTCGATCTCCTCTGTGTTCCACGGTCCGTGCCCGCAGGCACGATTTACACGAATAGCATAACACTTCTGTCATTTCTTCACAAACCGACCGGACAGTAAGAAACCCCGAAGTCCGGATTCCCCGGCAAAAACAGCACATTCCGCAGAATCCCACCGTTGGCACGAGGATTGCTTTTCTCTTAGGCAGTTTCAACAACACCTTTTCACAAGGAGACGCGGCCATGATGAAATGGCTCCACCTGCCCTGGCACATCGAGGGTAACCACGTCGTCAAGACGCTGACCGGCGAGACGATCTTCCGTTTCGCGGCGAGCGTCATCCCGCTGGAAGAGAACCGCGACCTGCAGTTGGCCTGCGACCAGATCGTCTACGCACCCGGCGAGCGGCCGTGGATTCTGCTGGACGACGTGCTGCGGTTGATCCTGGCCGCCGGCTACACACCGGAGGCCATGTCTGCTTGAGCGCTGTATCCCGTTCCCTCACTAACCCAACTACCACCCAATTCTTCACACCACATTCAGCAAACAGGAGAGACCACATGCCCAAGACTGAAACGATCCATCAAGACAACCCACAACACCAAGCCCCGGTTGCCGCTCACCGCATCAAGACGGTCCAGGTAGTCGGCGGTTTCATGGACGGCCTGCAGATTCAGTTCCATGATCGGCTCAACTGCATCATCGGCGGTCGTGGCACCGGCAAGAGCACGACGCTCGAACTGATCCGCTACGGCCTGGATGCGATGCCCGATGACCCGAGGGAGCGAAAGCGTATCGAGTCGCTCGTCGAACAAAACCTAGCCGGCGGCCGGGTGCAGATTGAAGTTGAGACCAAGGATGGGCTGTCCTACACGATTACCCGCTGTTGGGGCGAGGAACCGATCGTGCTCTCGGCCGACGGCAACCCGACGGCCATTTCGCTGGCGACCAGTGGGCTCTTCCAGGCTGACATCTATAGTCAGAACAACGTCGAGAGCATCGCCGATCGGGTGGCCTCGCAATTGGCCCTGATCGACAACTTCGAGACAGAGACGATCGCCGAGATCGAGGCCAAACTCAGGCGGGTCGAATCGATGCTCGCGTCCAATGCCGGGCAGATCATGCCCCTTCAGGAGAAGCTGGCCGCCCTGGGAGACGAGCTGAACACATTGCCCAGCGTTGACGAGAAACTCAAGCGTTTCTCTACGAACAAGGGCGAAGACACGGGCGAAATCGACGGGGCTCACGCTCTGAAAGCCCTGCGCGATCGAGAGCAACGGGCAACCAACACGGCCGGCGAGATGTTGCGGACGATGGCCCGTAGCTTGGCGGAACTGGACGGCCAGATCGCCCGCCGGGCCTCTGTATTGATCGGCCCGGAGATGGCCGAAGGGCCCAACGGGGCAATGCTCCAGCAGCTTGTCCAGGGGATTCTGGTATGCGGCGAGGACGTAGATCGCCTACTCCAGCAAGCCCGGGAGCGAATCGGCACCGAACAAGAGGCGCTCTCCAACACCAAGACGGCCCTGGCCACCGTTCACCAACGCCAGGAGTTGGCATTTCGGGAGGTGATCGAGCGACACCAACAGGCCCAGGGTGAGGCGGCCGAGCGGGCCCAATTGGAGCGATTGCGAAACGGCCTGATGGCCAAACAGCGGCTTCGCGATGAGATGGCCGAACAGTTGCGGGCCGTCGAGTGCGATCGCGACGAGTTGTTGGCTCGGCTCACCAAACTGCGCGATCAGCGGTTTGCTATTCGTGAGGAGGTCGTCGAGAGAATCAACGCGACCCTCTCGCCGACCATTCGGGTGAGTATCGTGCAGTTCGGCAACAGCCGGCACTACGTTCGGCTGCTAGAAAACGGACTCCGCGGCGCAGCGATCAAGCATGGTGTCGTCGCTCGTCGGCTGGTCAGCGCATTTTGGCCCTCGGAGCTGTCGGATATTGTCCGCCGCGGGGACACGGACGCCCTGATCGCCAAAGGAGGGCTCAGCGCGGCCCAAGCCGAAAAGGTCATCACCACGTTGGACGGTTCCCAGACCCTGTTCGACCTGCAGACGGTCGAGCTGATGGATCGACCCCAGATTGAATTGCTCGACGGCCGCACCTACAAGGAGTCGATGTCCCTGTCGACGGGCCAGAAGTGTACGGCCA
>JABMRB010000537.1 GCA_013202865.1 Candidatus Nealsoniibacteriota bacterium
CAAAGCGTCCACAGCTCATGAAGGGTCTGTTCTTCAGGTGCTGCGTGGCCGAATTGTTCAACTAGCAAATGGGACATTTTTTTCCGAACGGGCCATACACGGTACACCTCGCCGCACGAGAACCCCAAATATGGCTATTTCGTTTTCGTTCCGACCTGTCAATATCAAGGGTAATGGCCCCGGGCGAGCGGCCCCTTAACGGGCCTGCAGCCGGTTCAACGGCGGCGGTTTCGTCGACGACACATCAGAAGACCAACCGCACCCACGCCCAGCAGAACAAAGGTGGAAGGCTCGGGGACTACCAACTCCGTAATTCTTGGGGAATGGCTCGCCGGATCGTCCACTAGCTTGATCATACCCAAGCCCGGCACGACATACTCGTCCCATTCCCAGACAGCATTGGGATCCACACTGGATGAACTTCTCTTGTGATAATGATAGGCGTAAAAGGGTCCGCCGTAGGGGACCGTTATCGGTACTGAATCGTCTATTATCTCGACAGTTGTTTTCCTTGTGAGGTCTGCCGGATCCTTTATATAGGTCCACGTTTCTCCCACCCGGCCTGTCTTCCAGAGAGTGTACTCGGCTGCCCCGTTCCATCCATAGACGGCGTCTTCCGTCGACCGAGCATAGCGATCGTCGATCTCCCCCGGGTCGATCTCATGCATCCGGAAATGAAAATAGGTCTTGGAACCTTCGGTAATTTCTCCCAAGGTCTCCACCCGTCCCGTCCAACCATTGTCGGGATTCGACTCGTAGTAAGTATAGTATTCCCAAATCGTGCCAATCTCCATCGGTATTAACAGCTCAGCATTCGCCGCGCCGGTAACAAGGCAAAGTGCCCCCGCAATCCATAGTGATCTGAGCTTGGAAAACATGATTGTCACCTCCCGTGTTTGGTTCGTGGAATGAAACATCAATTCCTCCGTATGTGGAGCAGGCCTAGCCGCGATTAGCTGCGTAGCTTGCTCAGTGTGACAATTGCATTCCGGCGTGACAATTGCATTCCGGCGTGTCAATGCCGAATGCAGTAGTCGCGGCGGGTGGCATTCCTCTATCTAGATCCTGTTGCGACGACGGATGGTCAGCAGCATGCCGAGCGCGCCGAGGACCAGCATGCTTAGCGTCGAGGGCTCCGGGACGATTCGGATGAATCCGTCATTTCCGTTGTGGTCGAAGGGGATCACCGTCACGTCATCCGGGAAGAGGTCGCGAATTCGGGTGCGTTCAAACACGCCGTCCAAGTCGAGGTCAAGCAGGGCGTAGACGTTCAGGTCGCCGATATCCAGCGTCGAACCGCCCAGCATGTGTAGGCCCTCCATGCCGAGATCCTCGTTGCCGAACAGATACAGTGCATCGTCCACGCCCGGCTCGTGGTTGTCGACCAAGTCCACCAGTTCCACGAGGGACGTGTGATCGTTCTGGCCAACGGTCAACTGCGTGTAGCCGAAGTTGTCGTCCGGAAGCAACTCCCAGTGCAGGCCGAAATCCGTACCGCCAACTTCCAGCCGCTGCGAATCGCCGACGCATTCGATGTGTGCCAAACCCAGACGCATCCCAGATGTATTGGTGTGGTTGAAGATGAAATCACCGTTTAGGGTGACTAAGCCGCCATCCGGTGCAGTGACGATTACGTTGCTCGCGAGCGTTATGGGCTTGGTGAATTCGAGGTGATCGGTGGCAGAGGACATTGAAATGTGCATCCGAGCGCTACTACTCACCCCACCAAGTTTCAGATGACCACCGTTCGACGTGAACAGGGTAATGCGATTATCTCTGCCTCTGGATGAAAACGATTGGGTGCCTGACATATCCAAGACCGACCCGTTGTCACTCGCCGAAAAACTCAGAGAACCCAGCAGCGTAGGCCCATGGACCGTCTGTAGACCTGATAAGTCCAGGAGCGCGCCTTTTTCTACGCTTATGTGTTGCCGATTATGGTTGGACCCAAAAGCTCCATTTACGACGTGGAAGCTAGCGTCAATCACCG
The DNA here is from genome assembly GCA_013202865.1 of Candidatus Nealsoniibacteriota bacterium. Classification (GTDB taxonomy): domain Bacteria; phylum Planctomycetota; class Planctomycetia; order Pirellulales; family Thermoguttaceae; genus JABMRB01. The sequence continues at coordinate 1,991 of JABMRB010000537.1, forward strand.
TGAGCGCCGAAAGATGCAGTTCGGTTGTGGGTCCTGACGCGCTGAAGAGCGTCCAGTCCCAACTTCCACCAGCGGGTGAGTAGTTCGTTAGGCCGGGAGACGAGTACGCCTCTGCAGCGATGCTAACCTTCGCCCCGCCGGACGCGTAGACCCTTGCGCGGTTGCCCGTGAACGCTGCGGTGCCATTGGCGGTGAAGTTGCCGCCTTGAGCGTCAATGATTCCGGCGATGTCGGCCGTGCGGAGGACCGTCAGGTCCGTATCGGGCTCCAGGACGAGTCTGGAGTTGTTGCCCAGATAGAAGTCGGTGATTTGGACTGGCAGGGGGAGTGGCGGGTTGGGCAAGGGCGCGTTGAAGATAACCGCGTTGCCCCCGCCCGGCACCGTCACAAGGCACTCCCAGTCATCAAGGTTCCGCGGGCCACCGACTATGCTGGGGTTCCAGTTGTCCGCATCGGTCCAGTTGTGGGTTGAGGCCCCATCGTCCCACACGAAAGGCTTATCGACGGCATACGCACGATCACCAGTAGCCAGCAAAGACACACACACCGCCGCGCAGACGGCGCGGCCCAACAGGGAATTGATTCGAAGCATTTGACTTCCTTTCCTCAGGTTGAACAAAAATGTCTTGAGGCCTTGCGCCGGCGTTTTTCCTGCCCGACTACCTCCTACAGAACTAAAAGGCGGATTCGATGCTGATCTGGTGCAACAAAATTGAAAAAAAGAGTAAAGGCCTACGACCCCCCCGGAACTGACTCCCTGCTGATACGCGGCAAGCTTGCACACCGATTCCCGCATGGCCGTAAAAGGCCTGCCAGAATCACCCCACTTCCGGCTGGGATTCTAATGGTGTAGACTGAGGGCATTGCCCGTGGACCTATCGAGGCTTCATCTTCAACTTGCGGGGGTGGAATCATGTCGTCTGACGAATCTGCGAATCTTCTGGTGCGTTTTCAGGCGGGGGATGAGGCGGCGGCAGAAGAAATCTTCCGTCGCTATGCCCAACAACTCTGTCGCCTGGCGGAAAAGAGAATCGGGGCGAAGCTGGCCCGGCGAGTTGGGCCTGAAGATGTCGTGCAGTCCGCGCTTCGGACGTTCTTCCGACGGGCGGAAAACGGCGAGTTCAAGATCGATCACCGAGGTGCCCTCTGGAATTTGCTCGTCAAGATCATGCTGAACAAGATCTACCGGCAGGCAGAGCGTCATGGGGCGGGCAAGCGTGACGTGAAGGCGGAAGTCGAGTGCGACAGCAACAGCCCCCGTCCCGAGGCGGTCGCCCACGAGCCCACCGCTGAGGAAGCTGCCCTGCTGGATGACGAACTGGAGTTCCTTCTTGCCAAACTCAAGGATCCCGAACCTGAGATCGTCCGCCTGTCTATTCAAGGCTATTCAACGTCCGACATCGTCGAGCGGGTGGGGCATTCGCGGTGGTATGTCCGGCACGCGCTCAACCGCGTCGGCGGCCGACTCCAGAAACGCTTGCAGGATAGTGCGATTCGGGCCATTGACACCAATGGCGACGAGGACAAACAATGAATGACGAATCGAGACAACGGAACTCGCAGGGCCCGAACTTTCACTCGGACGATCTAGCCTGTCCCAACTACTAAGTTCGTGGAATTGTGTTTTGTTTCACCAACCGAAGGCGAAATCCTGCTTATAGAGTTAGAGACGGATGCCCAACCTCCGGTAAGCCTAGGTCTGCATCCGAAGAAATACGGGAAACATGAGGGATCGGGTGTCTCTATCACACCCGCCCCCTTTAACTTCCCCAGAAACGCTTGTAAGATAGTGCAATCTGTGCCAACGATACCAGTGGCGACGAGGGCAAACGATGAACGACGATCCGAGCCCACAGAACTCGCAGGGCCCAAACTCTCACTCGGACAAACTCGACGACGCCTGTCGGCGATTCGAGGCGGCGTGGCGAGATGGCCAGCAGCCAAGCATCGACGACTACCTGGGCGCCGACCCGGCAGCCGAGGGCTTGCGGGAATTGCTGATTGCGTTGGTGGGTATCGATTTGGAGTACCGCTGGCAGAAGGCAGCTGGAGCCTCTGCTGTCGACGGAACGGTGGACACGTCCATACTGCCCGGGCAACCTCGCTTGGCAGACTACGTGGCCCGCTATCCGACATTGGGGCCATTGGAAGAACTGCCCACCGAGTTGATCGCGCACGAGTATTGGGTGCGACACCGCTGGGGTGATCGGCCGGGCCGCGATGAATATCTGGCCGCCTATGGCCGACAGCACCCGACGCTCGATGACGTGCTCGCGGAGATCGATCAAGAATTAGGGGCCGAAGGTGCGGACGGCCCGGGGGCCCTGCACATTCACTGCCCGCATTGCCACAATCCGGTCGAGATTGTGGATGACGGGCCGCTTGCCGAGTTTGACTGCCCTTCCTGCGGTAGCAGTTTTAGTTTGGTCGGCGACGAGGCAGTGATTGGTCCGTCGGTCGGCGGCACTCGGCAGACGGTGGGCCATTTCGAGTTGATCGACAAACTGGGCACGGGGGCCTTTGGTACCGTATGGAAGGCCCACGATGCAAAGCTTGACCGGACCGTGGCCGTCAAGATTCCTCGCAAGGGCAAGCTCGATCGGGAGGAAACGGAAAGATTTCTCCGCGAGGCCCGGGCGGCTGCCCAACTGAAGCATCCGAACATCGTCACGGTGTACGAAGTTGGGCTGCAAGCCGACGTTCTCTACATTGCCAGTGACTTCGTCGAGGGAGTTTCCTTGGACGACTGGATGACCGACCGACGTCCAACGTACCGCGAGGCGGCCCGGTTGTGTGCCAAGATTGCCGACGCATTGCACTATGCCCACGAGCGGGGCATCATCCACCGCGACCTGAAGCCGGCCAACATCATGATCGACGGCGACGACCAGCCGCACATCATGGACTTCGGCCTGGCCAAGCGAGAGGCCGCCGAGATCACAATGACCGTCGAGGGCCAGATCCTCGGCACCCTGGCCTACATGTCGCCCGAGCAGGCCAAGGGCGAAGGCCACGAAGCCGATCGCCGCACCGACGTCTATTCCCTGGGCGTGATCCTCTACGAATTGCTCACCGGCGAGCGCCCCTTCCGCGGCAACGTCCGAATGCTATTGAAGCAGGTCATCGAGGAAGAGGCCCCCACGCTACGAAGATTAGACAACCGCATCCCCCGCGATCTAGAAACGATCTGCCTGAAGTGTTTGGAAAAAACTCCCGGGCCTCGTTATTCATCTTCCCAGGCACTGGCCGACGAACTACGCCGGTACTTGCACGGCGAACCGATCCACGCCCGACCGATCAGCCGTATGGAGCGGAGCTGGCGGTGGTGCAAGCGGAAGCCGGTAGTGGCAGCTTTGTCGACGGCAGTTGTTGCGGCATTGCTGGTCGGCACGACCGTATCAACATACTTCGCCGTCCGCGCAACCAATGAAAGGGATCGGGCTGATGTGTCCGTGGTCAAGCTTAAAGAGACGGTTGGCAAACTTGAAAAGACGGCCGTCGAACTCGGTGTCGCACTTGAGGCTCTGAGGAAAGAGACGGATGAAGCGAAGGCGGCGAAGATGCGAGTGGAAGAACAACTTCGGCGGTCGGAGCATTTGCTGTACCTAAGCCACATCTCTGCTGCCCAAAGGGAGTGGGAAACCGGCAATGTTGCTTCAGCTTGGCAGCATTTGGACGCATGCCGTTGGGACTTCCGCGGCTGGGAGTACAATTACCTCTACACGTCCATGACCAAAGGTCACCGCACTCTGGCGACACTTGATGGCAGAAGCACCAGCGTAGCCTTCAGCCCGGACGGCCGGCGGATCGTCAGCGGATATTGGGACAATACGCTGAAAGTCTGGGACGCGACGACAGGCCAGGAAACCCTTACGCTCAAGGGACACACGTCTGATGTCTGGAGCGTAGCCTTCAGTCCGGACGGCCAGCGGATCGTCAGCGGATCTGCTGATGAGACGGTGAAAGTCTGGGACGCGGCGACGGGCCAGGAAACCTTAACGCTCAAAGGACACTCGTCTGATGTCAAAAGCGTAGCCTTCAGCCCGGACGGCCAGCGGATCGTCAGCGGATCTGAGGACAAAACGGTGAAAGTCTGGGACGCGACGACGGGCCAGGAAACCTTAACGCTCAAGGGACACTCGTCTGATGTCAATAGCGTAGCCTTCAGCCCAGACGGCCAACGGATCGTCAGCGGATCTCATGACAAGAAGGTGAAAGTGTGGGACGCGACGACGGGCCAGGAAACGCTTTCGCTCATGGGGCACACGCGTCAAGTCGTGAGCGTAGCCTTCAGCCCGGACGGTCGGCGGATCGTCAGTGGATCTGTTGACAAGACGGTGAAAGTCTGGGACGCGACTACCGGCCAGGAACGCAAAGACCCGGCCGAAGAGCACACAGGTCATGTCAGGAGCGAAGACTTCAGCCTGAAACCTCGGCGGACCGTCACCGGATCTCTGGACGGGTTGCTGAAACTCTGGGACACGACAAGTGGAGTTGAGCCAATAATTCCGGAAAATGACCCCAACACCGGCCACTTGACGCTGACAGTCGGCGACACGCACGATCCGATTGCCGTGGGCAAAGAGCTGACTTATGATGTCGAGGTGAAGAATCGGGGGTTGACGACCGACCGACGAATTGCCGTGACGGTGACCCTCCCGGCCCGGATGACGATCGTCGAGTTGGGCACAAGCGGTCCCGGTGTGAAGCGGACGACCGAAGGGCAAACCGTCCGTTTCGATCCGATCGCCGAACTGTCCGCCGAAGGGACGCTGACCTATCGTATCCGAGCGCGCACGCAACAGGCCGGCAACATGGCCATCCACGTCCAGCTCACCAGCGAAAACCACCCCCAAGGCATTCAGGCCGAAGAACGCACAAACGTGAGCGGTAATTAGCACGACCTTCTTGACACGTCTGCTATTCATGGGGCATTTCCAATTGCCAAGACGACCGCAGTTGCGATACGCTGTGGATGTAGCGCTCGTTTTCGTGCGTAGTTCTTGACACCGGCGGTGAGCAGATCATTTCTGGCTGCAAGGATGGCACTCTGAGAATCGTGCCAGCCGGCCTTCGTCGGCAAATTTCAGGATTCTTGCACCAAGGCGACCTCGAATCCGGCTTATCAAGGTAGGAGCGGATTTCATCGGATACTTCGATTCTTATCTTGGTCGGATGGCCGTGAGAATCTACAACACCTACGTCGCCTGGAGTCGGTCTGGCACCGATCAGTGGCACAAAGTTCCAGACAGCCAAGGGCACTGGTAAGGGGGTGAAAAACGGCTTTCCACGGTGATATGCTGAAAGTTGCTAGGTGACTTGACTAAGCAGTGGAGATATCAGGCAATGAACACACGACATTGGATACGCCACGGGCGTTTGATCTGCGGACTTCTGTTGACCGGCGTCTTGGCTATCGCCGGGTGTTCCGGCGGTGTGTCTCCGACAGGCGATCCGGGAAGTGATCCCCTTTTTGAGGGGCTTACGCATCTAGAGAAGGGTCGATTCGAAAAGGCACTTACTTGTTTCAAGGAGGAAGCTCAGGCCGACCCAGAAAATGTCAAGGCAGTCTACTATCAGGGCGTCGTTCACGAAGAAATGGGCGATCTCGGAAGCGCCGTCTCCTGCTACACAAAGGCGATTAAGATCGACGAGGAGATCGAAGCAGCTTGCAATTCAGATGACAAGGAACCGATCGAGAAGTACGAGGAGGCCGTCCGGCTCGGTGGCGAGTTGATCGATGCTTACATAAGGCGAGGTAAGCTTCTTTGCCGCGACGGTAAGTTGGATAAGGCCATCGAGGATTTCACCAAGGCAATCGAAATCGATTCGAAAGTGGCTGAGGCATATTGCGGACGGGGAATCGCCTTCCTCGATAAGGGGCTTTTCGACTTGGCTGTCGAAGATCTGACTGAAGCGGTCGAGTTGAACCCGGAGCACGCTGAAGCTTACTGTAAACGATCGCGCGCTTACACCATGATCAACGCCTGGGACAAGACAACCAATGATTGCTGGAAGGCGATCCGTCTCAATCCGAAATCAACGGAGGCGTATTGCATTCTGGCTTGCACGTACCGTGCAACAAACGATGTTTTCCAGGCCTCGTGTTGTGAGGACGAGGCGAAGAGACTCGATCCAGAATCCGCGAAGACTATTCTCGAAGAACTCGCAGACGCACACTATCGCCTCGGCATTGCCGCTGCCGAAACCGGGAAGAAATCGAAAGGAATGATCCATTATGAGGTCGTGAAGCGCATCCTTCCGGAGAAAGCGGAAGACCTAGCAGGAACATTGAAGGATCCGCCGGTGGATGCGACTCCACCGAAAGTCCCGGAGAACCCTTTCCGTGTCGGGCATTACACGCCGCCGATCAAGGCCTCGATTCGGGCAGACCAAGGTCGTATCCATCTGAAAGAAAGCGAGTACGACCTGGCGATCAGGGAATTCACCGCAGCTGTGACCATTGATTCACAATATGCGGAAGCCTACTTATGGCGCGGTGTTACGTTTCTAAAGAACGCGGCGCCGGAGACGGCTATCGAGGATTTCAGCCGGGTGATTCAACTGGATCCGCGGTATGCGAAGGCATACTGTCGTCGGGGTCTCGCCAAAGCAATTGTGGGCGATTATCTAGGCGGCGTGGAGGACTGTACCACGGCAATCCGACTTGAGCCGGAATATGCAAACGCCTACTGCTTTCGGGGCCAAGGGTATCTGGAAGCGGGTAAATCTGAAAGAGCGATCGCGGATCTTAAAGCAGCGCTACGCTTGGATAGCAGCCTGGAGCGATATGTTGAACCGCATCTCGTTAGGGCATATGAGGGCATGGGACTGGAATACGTACAGAAGAAAGACTGGTCCGAAGCCATCGCCTACCTCACTAAGGCACTTATTGACACGGATGAGAAGGAGGAATTGGACAGACGGGTGATGCGGCAACTGGCCGGCGCCTACCGAAAGCGTGGGCTGGAACATGCGGATTACCGGGACTTTGCCGAAGCACTTCGCGACCTGGATAAGGCGGTTCGGCTCGACACGGCAGATAGCGAGAACTACCAAGCCCGGGGGCGGGTCTACATGACAATGGAGAAGTGGGATCGGGCCATCGAGAATCTCAAGGTTGCGATGCAGCTCGACCCTCGGCGCGGTGTCTGGCTCCGCCAGGATCTGGGTAAGGCCTTCTACCGCCGGGCTGTACTGCGCCAGCGAGCGGGCCAGTCGACTGAAGCCGAAGCGGATTCCTCAGAGGCTGCGAAGCTTGGCGTGTTGAGGCTATAGCTGCTGTTGCGGGGTTTGGCTTGTGGGCCAACTGAAATGCTGCAGGAGCGGTTGCGCCCCGCCTGGCGCGAGCGGAATGGCCACGCCTCCCTCGGTTCCGAAGCCTGGAGCCCTGTCTTCGTATCTCTTTGGCTCGTCAAGAGTTGCGACGAACACAGAAAACGGGGTGCCGACAATCGTTCCTTTCACAGCTCAACCGAGCGCAACCCATGAATCAGCAGGAAGTTAGCTGTTCGCTCTCCGATAAACTCATCTCGTTATTCAAAATCCCGGATTGCCGTGAAATCAGCAAGATTTGAGACAGCCTTTTTCGCTGTCACACCACCCAACCGGGGGAACGCGAAAGTCACCTCACCAGAAAAACCCAGGCAAGATGCCACATGCAGGCCGAACGCTAACTGAAATCAGTAAGCGTTGAGACAGCATTTCTCGTTCACCAATTCAGGGGGCTCCCGCTGACTCGGGATCGAGTTCTCTCGCCAATCCCGGCGATAATCGGCCGCGGCCCCCGGTGTTCGATGCTGGGGCAATTCTATGCCAGTGCCAGAGGGCGCGTCCAGATAGGCCACGTCGGCCTCGACTTTCTCAGGGCCTCGATCCACTGGACGTTGGTGGAGGCTTACTTGGCACTGGGCGCCACCTATTTTTGTCCTATTGCTCGAAGATCAGGATCAGTTGAAACCTACCAGGGCGAAAAGCCCAAGGACCGGCCAAAGAGAATACCGGATTCCAGGGCGAATGACTGAACCTGACAAAGCTCCCGGCAGTAGGCTCTGCCGTTTGAGGAGACTTGTTCGAAAACTGTGGGTGTCGCCCGGCAGTTGAAGGATTTCGGCAGATGAACATCTATCTGAAGAAGCCAGCTTAGGGAAAAGCCACCGCCATCATCAAGCGTGGCACCACCTTTTTTTGAGTACCGCCACCTATTTTTGTCCTACTCATCAAAAGCTTGCCTGCCTCAATGAACACGCGCAAAGCGTAGCCTCATTCAAGACGAAGAAACCCAAGCCGCTTGAACTCAAAAAACTCACCGTCGAGTACCAGTTCCAGCTCGTGTGGTTCGGCCGAGCATCGCTTCAGCGCCAATGACCCGCTGGCGAAGCCAACGGCACCATTTCCTTCAACGATTGGCTGACCTTGATATGCCATGTCATGAGGAGCACGAAGTCCAGGGGCCTGGGAATACACACCGGCAACAACAGGCGACCTCGGTCCACAATAAAATAGGTGGCTCTTCCTGTTCCTTAGCGCAACCTCAGAAAGGCCCTGGATGGTGTCGAGTTTGTCGACGGCTGCTCTGAGCCGAAATAAAAAGGTGGCCTCTGAACGGCGTTCTGGGACTTACGTTGAGCATTCTCCCCAGAGGCAGCATCCGACGACCGCAGGGAGGAGGATATTGAGGCAAGGCTGCGCTGAAAGGAGGTCGCCTTCATCTCAGATGACGAGGCACCTTGAGTCGCTGAGGAGCCACCTCTTGGGATGATGC
>JABMRB010000538.1 GCA_013202865.1 Candidatus Nealsoniibacteriota bacterium
AACGCCTCCGACCCGGAAGTCGTCCGTGCCGACGTGCGGCGGCGGCTTGCGGAGTACGGGCCCGACGCGCACCTGGTCTTCACGCAGGTTCACAACATCCAGTACGACGTGCCGCCGGAAAACGTGCTGGCCATGCGGGACGAGTTTTGGAAGCAGACACGTGGTTGAGCGAACCTCTGCCCGGCGCCCGAGACCGCCTTGGTTCGCGTACCTGGAACTGGTGCGGCTGCCGAACGTCTTCACAGCGATGGCCGACGTCGTGATGGGCTATCTGTTCGTCCGCGGGATTCCGGACTCGGACGACCGCTGGACGCTCGGGCTGTTGATTGCCGCCTCCGGATTGCTGTACGCGGCCGGAGTGGTGCTCAACGACGTGTTCGATCTGGCCGCCGACACGCGGCTTAGGCCCGAGCGACCGTTGCCTTCCGGACGGATCTCGCCGCAGACCGCCGCGCGACTCGGCTGGGGGCTGCTAATCCTGGGCATGGCGGCCGCGTGCCTTGCGGGCGGGACCTCAGGCATGCTCCGCCCAGGCATCGTGGCGTTGATCTTGGCGGCGTGCATTGTCGGCTACAACGCCTTCCTCAAACGCACGCCGCTGGGCCCGCCGACGATGGGGTCCTGCCGAATGCTCAACGTGCTGTTGGGGATGAGCGTCGCGGCCGGCTCGTGGCAGGACGAGCATTGGCTGGTCGCCGGGGCAATTGGGACGTACATCGCGGGCGTGACGTGGTTTGCCCGAGGTGAGGCCGGCCGCAGCAGCCGGGTGCAGCTTGCGGCGGCGACCGGCGTGATGATGCTCGGGATCGCCATGTTGGCTCGGCTACCGGGCGTCAGCGAGGACGTTCTGTGGCCGATCCGCCAGCAGCCCGACCGTTGGGAACTCTTCATGGTGCTGCTGGGCGCGTTGATCGGCTGGCGATGCCTTCGAGCGATCCTCGATCCGATACCGGCCCGCGTGCAAATGGCCGTCAAACACGCTATCCTGTCGATAATCATCCTCGACGCCGCAGCCTGCTACGCCGTCCGCGACGTATACGGCGCGTTGGCCGTGCTGGTGCTGCTCGTGCCGACGATGTATTTTGGGACGTGGATTCGCTCCACGTAGGGCCGCTTGCGGCTTCGCAGGAAACAGAGAAACACGTCGCCGTACCGGCGACCGCTAAACAAAGAAACTCCCCACTGCCCACTACTCCTCCCATGCTCCTCGGCTACAACACAAACGGCATGGCCCATCACGACCTGTTCGACGCGGTTGCGTTGCTGGTGGCGATTGGCTACGACGGCGTGGCGATCACGATCGACCACGGCGCGCTGCCGCCGGGTGACGCGATGCTGCGACAGAACCTCGGTCGGCTGCGGCGGACGTTGGAGCATACGCGGACGCGGTCGGTGATCGAGACCGGTGCCCGGTTCCTGCTCGATCCGCGACACAAACACGAACCGACGTTGTTGAGCGCCGACGCGGCCGGCCGGCAACGGCGGGTCAACTTCTACAAGCACGCAATCGATTGCGCCGCCGAGCTGGGTAGCGACTGCGTTTCGATCTGGTCGGGTGTGCTTCGGGATCAGATCCCTCGGGAGCAGGCCGTCGAGCGGTTGGCCGACGGACTCGAACAGGTGTGCCAATACGCGGCCGGGCGTAGTGTAAATGTCGCCTTCGAGCCGGAGCCGGGGATGCTCATCGATTCGATGGCCCGGCTTGAAGAACTCCTCGATCGCTTCGACGGGCCGAACTTCCGCCTGACGCTCGACGTCGGACACCTGCATTGCCAGGGCGAGGTGCCGATCGCGGACGTGATCCGGCGTTGGGCCCCGCGGCTGGTCAACGTGCATCTTGAAGACATGCGCCGCGGCACGCACGAGCACTTGATGTTCGGCGAGGGCGAGATCGACTTCCCGCCCGTGCTCCGGGCGTTGGCCGAGGCGGAGTACTCCGGCGGCGTCTACGTCGAACTTAGCCGCCACAGTCACGAAGCGCCCGAGGCCGTACGCCGGGCGTTCGATTTCCTGCAACCGATGATCGAGCGGATCTAGATACCATGCCTAAGAAGATGATTCTCTTGTCGATTCCCGGTCTCCGCGAGAAAGACTTGCCGGCGATGCCCAACCTGCGGCAGCTTACCGCCGGCGGCGAGATGGCCGGCCTGATCCCCAGTTTCCCGTGCGTAACTTGCCCGGTGCAGGCCGCCATGACGACCGGCAAGCCGCCGTCGGAGCACGGCGTGGTGGCCAACGGGTTCTTCTGGCGAGAGAAGGGGCAGGTTGAAATGTGGACCTCGCCGAACGAGTGCATCGACCGATCGCAGGTCTGGGATCTGCTCTCGCACCACGAGGATCGGCTGACCTCGGCCGTCTGGTTTCCGCTGCACAGTAAGGGTTGCGAGGCGGATTTCGTCTGCACACCCGCCCCGATCCACAACCCCGACGGCAGCGAGTCGCTCTGGTGCTACACCCGGCCGACGGAACTCTACGGGCAATTGCGAGACGAGCTGGACCATTTCCCGCTGAAGCATTTCTGGGGCCCGATCGCGAACATCCAGTCGAGCCGCTGGATTGCCGACTCGGCCCTGTTTGCCGCCGGGCAGTGGCAGCCCGACTTCTTCTATATCTACTTGCCGCATCTCGACTACGCCGCGCAGCGGACCGGGCCCGACAGCGACCCGGCCGCGGCGGCCGTCGGCGAACTGGACGAAGTGATCGGCCGGTTGGCCGCCGGCATGCCCGAAGCGTATGGGGACGGACTTTTCTGGCTGGTCGCCGGCGAGTATGCGATCGTGCCGGTCGATCACGTCACGTATCCCAACCGCGTGTTGCGCGAGGCCGGGCTGCTGAAGATCCGCCAAGAGGAGGACGGCGAACACCTCGACCCGGCCGGCAGCCGCGCCTGGGCTCTGGTCGACCACCAGGCGTCCCACGTCTTCGTCGCCGACGCCGATCCGGCTACGGTGGCCAAGGTGGCCGACGTGTTTCGCGGCCGGCCCGGTATCGCCGAGGTGCTCGTCGGCGCGGAGCTTTCGCGATACGAGTTGGACCACGCGCGGAGCGGCGAAATCGTGTTGATCTCGACGCCCGACAGTTGGCAGGCCTACTATTGGTGGCTCGACGATGCAAAGGCCCCGGGCTTCGCTCGAACCGTTGACATCCATCGCAAGCCGGGCTACGATCCGGTGGAACTGCATTTCGATCCCGCCACCAGGAGCATCCCGCTGGACGCCACACGAGTACGCGGTTCGCACGGTGCCCCGGTCGTCGACCGCACGCAGCAGAGCGTAATCCTTTCGTCCGAGCCGGTCACGTTCACCGGCCCGGCCATGGCCGATCGTGACGTATTCGCGATCGTCATGCGTCAGTTCGGGATATCGCTCGACGTTTAGCGGTCGCCGGCACGGCGACGAGAGTTTGACGAAACATCGCCGTTCCGGCGACGGCTAAACGTGAGCGTTTCGGCGACCCCTTTACACGGAGAACCATCGATGACACGCACTCCACTGCACCTCTCGTCCCCTCTAACCCTTGCCGCGATCCTGTGGGCAACGATTCCGCTTGCGACAATCGCCGCGGAACCGCCCGCGTTGGACCCGGCACGGATCGACGAACTGGCCGGCTCCTTGCCCGAGGCACCCTGCGGCGTCGGGCCGATGATCGGCGACCGTCAGCTCTGGCAGGCCGCGGCCGATGCACCCGGCTTCAAGGACGTGATCGCGCAAGCCGAGAGCCTCTTGAAACAACCGATCCCCGAGTTGACCGACGAGCTGTTCCTCGACTACTCCCGCACGGGCAACCGCACGCGATGCCAGCGGGTGCTCAGCCAGCGGCACGGCCGGGTCTCGCAACTGGTGTTGGCCGAGTGCCTTGAAAACCGCGGTCGCTTCCTGCCGGCCATCGAAGAGGCGATCCGGGCCGTTTGCAGCGAGAAAACCTGGGTCCTGCCGGCCCACGACGGCGCGTTGCGGAACTTCAAGGGAACCGTCAACGAAATCGACCTAAGGGTAGCAGGCTTCTCTTGGACCCTGGCCACCGTCGACCACTGGCTGGGCGATAAGCTGAGCGCGGAGACCAGGAAACTGATCCGCGATGAATTGGAAAAGCGGACGTTTACGCCGTTTGAAGACATGATCAACAAGGGCACACGGCGGTCGTGGTGGCTGACCGGCACGAACAACTGGAACGCCGTCTGCCTGGCCGGCGTGACCGGCTCGGCGCTGGCGATCATCGAGTCGCCGAAGCGCCGGGCATTCTTCATTGCCGCGGCCGAGAAGTACGTCGAATATTTCCTCAGCGGATTCACAGCGGACGGCTATTGTAGCGAGGGCGTCGGCTATTGGAACTACGGCTTCGGCCATTACGTGATGCTGGCCGAGACGGTCCATCAGGCGACCGGCGGCAAGCTCGACCTGCTCGCGCCGCCGCGGATTCGGCCGATGGCCCTGTTCGGACGCCGCATGGAGATCGCCCCAGGGATCTACCCGGCCCTGGCCGACTGCTCGGTCGGCTCGCAGCCGGACACGCGGATCATGGCCTTTCTCAGCCGTCGCTACCGTGTGGGGCTGAAACAGGTCGAAGCGAAGGGGTTGCTGCTGGCCGGCGGACCGACGACGGCCCTGGTCACGCAGGGGCTGTTCGGCTTCCCGAATTCGGCGAGCAAGACACCGCCGCTGCCCGGCCCCACGCCGCCGCAACCGCTACGCGACTGGTTCCCCGACGCGGGCGTGTTGATCTGCCGCCCGGCCGGGGGTGATGCGAAACACCTTGCCGTAGCGATCAAGGGTGGCCACAACGCCGAGCATCACAACCACAACGACGTCGGCACGTTCCTGGTCGCGCTGGCCGGCCAAACGCCGCTGGTCGACCCGGGGGCCGAGGTCTATACGCAGCGGACGTTCAGTTCCCGGCGATACGAGAGCGACGTGCTCAACTCGCTGGGCCATCCCGTGCCTCGCGTGGCCGGCAAGTTGCAGCGGACCGGCCGCGCGGCCGCGGGCAAGGTGCTCAAGACCGAATTCACCGACGAGACGGATACGATCGTGCTGGATCTGAAGGCCGCCTATGCAGTCGAATCGTTGAAGAAGCTGCAGCGGACGTTCGTTTTCTCCCGCCAAGGCCGCGGCAGCCTGACGGTAACCGACGAGGTGGAGTTCGACACACCGCAGGAGTTTGGCGCGGCGTTGATCACGTTCTCCCGATGGAAGCAACTCGCGTCGTACCGGCTGCTGATCGGCGAGGGTTCCGCGGCAGTCGAGGTCACGATCGACACCGGCGGCCTTGCCAAGAAGATCGTTACCGGACCGATCGAAGAAGACGTTCGCGGCGGCCGCCCGCCGACCCGTATGGGAATCGATCTGATGGAGCCGGTCACCAACGCCGTTGTTACGCTGACGATTGCACCGGCCGGCCGGTAGGAATTCTCACAAAGCCGCCAAACTCACTTCAACTGCAGCATCCGCTCCAGTGCCGTCAACGCGTCGCGGGCGGTCTCGGCGTCGACGTCGATGACGTTGACCGGTGTGCCGGCGGCCAGATTCTCCAGCGACCAGCAGAGGTGCAACAGATCGATGCGGTACATCGTCGTACATATACACACGACCGGCGACAGGAAGTGGATCTCCTGCTCGGGATGATCGTGCTTGAGCCGATTGACCAGATGCAACTCGGTGCCGATGGCCCACTTGCTGCCCGGCGGGGCCGCCTCCACCGCCGAGATGATCTTGCCGGTCGAGCCGACCACGTCGGCCTCGTCGACCACCTCCATCATGCACTCCGGATGGGCCAGGATCTTGATACCGGGCAGTCGCTCGCGGAACTGCGCCACGTGTTGCGGCTGGAAGATCTGATGGACGCTACAAAAGCCGTCCCAGAGCAAGACACGGCCGCGGCGGATTGCGTCGGCGGTATTGCCACCCAGTTCGCTCTCGTGCGGGTTCCATAGCGGCATCTCTTCCAACGGCGTACCCATCGCCCGGGCCGTGTTGCGGCCGAG
>JABMRB010000539.1 GCA_013202865.1 Candidatus Nealsoniibacteriota bacterium
GCCGCACAGGCTTTACCGGGGAAGACCTCCTCGTTGGCAACAACGGTGAAAAGGGCTGGGTTGGCTCGCTTGGCAGCCAGGCGCCGGGGGTTGTCGGCAAGACAGCCGACGTTCGCCGCCACACCTCGCGCACCATCTCGCCCATCGGCGAAAGCGCCACGCTTGCGGCACCGCCGCTTTCCACCCGCAACGCACCGAGGCAGTCGCGCCTCGGTTCGGTCACAACCGTGATCATATAGAAACACGGCTCGCAATAGTCGTGCTCCCAACATCGTTGCTTCATGCCCGTGTTGCTCATGCCGTACGTCCCCGGCTCAAAGATCTCGCGTCACCGATCGGCAACAGTTCCACGCCTTCGCCTTCGGCGGGCGACTTGATGCTCCCCCGGATGGAGGTCAAGCGGGGTGGGCGGCGAACCGTGGGCGTAGCCCGCATGGAAGACGCAGAGCAGTTCGCCATTATGCAAACGCCGGATATCAACCCAGCCGTTGTGCCCGCCGTAGCCCTTGAACGGCTCCGGCGGATTGATGGTCGGCGCCACCAGCACCTGCCGATAGCGTTGGATCTCTTCCGCCGTAAACGGCGTCCATTCCACCATGTGCTGGGTGGCCAGCGGAATTGTCTTCACTGTATCAGACATGATTCTTCCTTCCCTGTTGCCCAATGAAATCCCGGTACCACCAGCCGCTCTCCTTCACCGTCCGCTTCAACGTCTGGTAGTCGACGTGGATCAACCCGAAGCGTTGGCCCCAACCCATGTCCCATTCGAAGTTATCCAGCAGCGACCAGCAACAGTAGCCACGGACTTTGGCGCCGTCAGCCAAGGCATTGCCGATCTGCTCGAGGTGTGCCGCGAGGTAGTCGCGGCGGTAGGTGTCGCGAATGCGGCCGTCGGTATCCAACTGGTCTTCCTGGGCGATGCCGTTCTCGGTAATGACAATCTCCGGCGCGCCGTAGTCGCGGTGCACGGTTATGATGATCTCGAAGTCCTTGAACGGGCCGCCCGGCACGCCGTCGTTGTAGATGACGACCTTGGGCTTGCTGAAATAGAGCCCCGCGTTCTCGGTCACTCCCGGGGTTTCGCGAACGACGGCGATCCAGAGCGGGTCGCGCGGGTACCACCCGCCGCCTTCCGGCTTGACGTTGTGGAAGAGGAAGACAAATCGGCCGTCTGGGAGCTTGCTGATCGGGCACGGCGCGCACGGTTGGTTGAACGGCTCGCCGCCGGGAGAGAGCCGCAGCACCTCCGGCTTGCTCCACATGGCACCGCGGTTGGCGCTGATGCTGTAGAACGGATGCCCGAGGCGCGAGCGGAAGACGCACAGCAGCCGCCCGCCGGAAAGTCCGACCAGCGTCCCCTCCTGTCCGAAGTGGCGATCCGTCTCCGGATATTCACCGGAGATGCTCCTCTGCCATGCCACGAGCATTCGTACAGAATCGGATAGAAGCGCCTTTCCTTCCGCCGCCTTGCGTTTGAGTGGTGATCGACGGACGGCGACGATGTCAAGGCTGGCCGCAGCCTGGAGCGCAGCTGTGCGGGCGTGTTCGATGAACCGACAACGATCCTTTGTCGAGAACTTCCCGTTGCCTTCGGCGATGTTTAGCGCCATGGCCGTTGATGTCCTGTCGAGAGTGGTTTCAACCGGTCGGGCAACGACCTTCGCTCTCCGTAGCTCGTCACACCAAATGGACACGATCGCATATAGCTGGCCTTTCCCTGTTTGAGCCATCGCTGGAGAGATGCACGCCAGGATACAAAGAACATCGAGGCATGCGGAACACTCCAGGGATGATCCGTACGCCGTATCCACGAACTGACGCCGTTCGTTCATCGAGAATTTTCCACTGGCCTCGGCAATATTCACTGGAACGCTTGCCGAAGCTCTGACCAAATGATCGTGAGCGGACACTTTGCGATCGATTTCAGGATACAAGCCTTCAAGCCAAGCCACGAACTCGATCGAAGATTGATACACTCTCAGATGTTCATGATCGAATAGTTTGTTCATCATCGCCCCCCGTACTCGTACACATACTCGGTCACGCAAATCTCTTCATTCATGCACGAGAATATCTCGCTACAGGATAATTCTCCATGTGTTTTCGGCAAAACACCTCGATATACGCCCAGAAATGCTTGTTCTTCGTACCTCACATCCACGCCCCACCCACAGATTCTCCAGAAGAGCCGCAAAAAAGGGGAGGGAGTAGACACGCTTCATGAAGAGTGCCATACTCATGCCATTCGTTTTGAGTGCGGCATGGTGTCGTGCAGAAAACGAAGAGCGCAAGTTGGAAGGTTACGCGTGCCCGTGTCGGGCGCAAAGGCTTTTCAACTTACAAAACGCCACGCAAAGCAAGCCGTCAGGCGCCGCTTTGCGGGGGGTTTTGCAGGAGGCTCGAAAGAATATGGGAGAACACCTGTGAACCTGAAGATTGAACAACACATACTGACCGTCACGACGAAGCAGCGGGAGGTCAAGCTCGACCTGACGAAGGTCCTGCGGGCGAAGCTCTATGATCTCTCCGTCCTGCGCGATATCCACGTGGCCGAATTCGAGCCGCGCCTGGTGCAACCCCTGGCGGACGGGCTCCGGGTTCAACTGGTCAACGAGCCGCACGGCCTGTTCATCCCGGTCGAGTTCCGGGCCGAGTCCGAAGGATTTCGCGTGACCGTGAAGGCCGGGTGGATCTGCGAGCAGATGTCGATCAATCGCAAGCTGATGACCCTGGATGTCCTGCCCGA
>JABMRB010000540.1 GCA_013202865.1 Candidatus Nealsoniibacteriota bacterium
CCTGGAGCCGACGCACGCTCGTGAGATCGGCGTCGCGGCCGACGGGCACTTCGACCCGGTCGCCGAGCGGCACGTACTGCGTCGCGGTACCGCCGACGTAGGCTAAATCTTTGTTCGCATATTCCGAGAAAAGCCGCACCATGCCGTCGGGCAGCGGCGATTCGCCGAGATTTTCCATGGACGAGAGTTCTCTCTCCTCGCCCGCATCGTCGAGCAGTTTCTTATTCTTGAATCGATAGTATTTCGTGAACTGCGCGCCGCCGTCGCGATCGGTCAACTTATAGATGCACTCCAGCGGCACGTCGGCCACTTTCATGGAGACGAGCCGTTTCGGTTCCTTGTCCTTAATATCCTCGCGACCTTCGATCGTGAAGAGGAAGTATTCGGAGAGACCCTGCTTGACGACCTTCTTGGCCGAGTCGGGTGCGTTCATCCCCGGCAGCATAACCCCCTCGGCCTCGGCGATACCCGAATTCAACTCTAGCCGCAAGTGCTCGCGAGTCACCGTCTTGAAGTCCTTGTACACCATGTCTTTCCCGTCGGGGCCGGGCGCCGGTCGCGTGGCCAATGCGGCGATCTCCTCGACGAGGTTGATCGTGCCGACGACCAGCCGGGTCTGGGCGTTGTCGTAGAGTTCACCCGAGTTATTGTACACGCGGACGTAACCGGTCAGTCCCAGTTTCGTCTCATCTTGATTGGCGATGCCGACGTAGTCTGCCGTCCAAGTGATGCCGCTGGTGAAGTAGCGGATCTCGACGGAGATTTTGCCGCCCATTTGGCTCTGGATGTTCCACTGCAAGGCATCGTTACGGCCGGCCGGAAAGGTCGTGTCGATCAGGTCGACCTTGTCTTGATGGTCGAGAATGCGGAAGTCGATACTCGTCGGGTCGATCAGTGTATTGGCCCAGGCGAACTGGATGCGGTTAACGCCCGGTTTGACCGTCAACAGCCGATGCTCCCGCACCATGGTAACGTCTACCGAGTTGTAGATCGTAAGCTGCGTGGCCTCGCGCCGCGGAACCGTCACCAGGTCGACCGCGGCGAACGACTCGGCCGCGAGCGCAACGAGCATCAATAGCGTGACGTTCAAGATTCGGATAACCATGAGGAGACTCCTTGCACTATTCACGTGATCTGCGCAATTCCGGTTCCGCGTACAGTTCGCGGACGAACTGGTCCCCGTTTTCTTTCCACCACCGGCGCCACTCCTGCATCTTCCTGTCGTTCTCTTCCTGCGTCGTCTTGGAGGCAGAGACGTATTGGCCGTTCACCAGGTATTCCAGGGCAAGAACGACCTCATCGCAGTTTCGGCTCGCCGTCTTGATCCCGTTTCGTACGTTATAGTGATGGACCTCAATGTCTTCCAGAAGCGGTATCAACAATGGAACTGCCCGTTTGTCTTTGAGCATCTTCA
The DNA here is from genome assembly GCA_013202865.1 of Candidatus Nealsoniibacteriota bacterium. Classification (GTDB taxonomy): domain Bacteria; phylum Planctomycetota; class Planctomycetia; order Pirellulales; family Thermoguttaceae; genus JABMRB01. Next base: position 1,415 of record JABMRB010000540.1, read on the forward strand.
ACCGGTAGACGGCACGCTTGCGGACCAGCTTGTCTTCATCGCCGAGCGCGACTGCCGCCACGGCAAAGCAGGAATCAGAAAGATAGGGGTAGGCGGTCCAAAGGACGGCACTGCGGACGCGCGGCGAAGGGTCTCGAGTGGCCTCAATGAGAGGATAGAAGGCACGAGGGTCCTTGAGACGGCCCAACACCCTGACTGCCCAGGTCCGAACTTCCGCATTCTCGTTGTCGATCGCCTTGACGAGTTCCGGGACGGCCCCACGAGCAGCGTTGCCGAGATTCCCCAACACCTGCACCGCGGCAATCTTGACCTTGGGATCCGGGTTCGCGAGATCTGCCCTCATTTTCGTCAGCAGTGGATCTCCAAGCTTCCTCAGCGCGTTGATCACGTCGATTCTTCTTTGGGGCGCGGGCAGACGACGGCTTTCTTCCGGAGGATGATGAAACTCATCGAGAAGCTCCTCCATCGTCATCTTCCCGACGTCCGGCCGCGGCTGCTCGGCCTCCTGCTCGGGTGCAGGCGCCGCTTCAGCCCGGGCGGAGACGATGGTAGAGATCGCCAGAAGCAATGCGGCGGCCAGGGCAAGTTTCGTGGCAGTTCTCATGCTCGGTTGCTTTCAAGCAACAAAATGGTGGTAACATTCCCATAAAGCCGCGACCGGTGGTCGCGACGGTTTTCGCGGCCGGTGATTGCGCCACGGGGCGCGACCACCGGTCGCGGCTTTGTGTTCGACGGGCGTGATTCTTGCGTTGGCAAGATGGCGTGTCAAGAAGCGTCTCGCCACGGCTTCCCATTGGACGAACCGGCAACAACGGTTCCCGGCGAGGC
>JABMRB010000541.1 GCA_013202865.1 Candidatus Nealsoniibacteriota bacterium
ATGTCGAAACGGCGTATTTACGATGACGAACTACACGCCCGGTTTGTGACGTTTTCCTGCTACCGCCGTCGCTGACTTCTGGATCACGCTGACTCTCGACAGATCGTGGTGAGCCAATTGGCCACCGAACTGGCCATCCCCGCGGGTGGCCCAGCCGATTCCCCGCGGAAGGGCAGGCCACTTGCTTCGATTTGTTCGGGGAATCGTCTGGGTGACGGAGTCACAAGAGGTTGGGCGGAAACACGACTCCTCTTGTGACTCCGTCACCCCGGCGTTTTTCCGAAAGCGCGTTTTGAATTGGCAACGCCTGACCCGGAAAGAACGACGGGGCCACCCGCGATTGAATTGACCGAGCCGAGGGTGTAGGGATATACTGCGGAGGAGTGAGTTGAACATTATGAGTCCGAGCCCATTATCCGTCATCTGACCCCGCCATCGTCCAGACACATGACACAAAGCAATACCGACACTGCTCGTACGAGATCGTTTGCAGCCCAAGCCGCGCGGGCAAGCTGGATCGCTCCGCTGTTGGCCGTCGCGCTCAATATGTTCGCCGGACGACCGTCTGGCGACCGAGCGGTAGGCCTTACGGTTGGCGTCATTGCATGTATGATCATTCTTGTCGGGTTCATACTTGCGCTGTGGGCCATCGTCTGCGGCGCGACAAGAGGACCGCACAGACTGTTAGTTCCCGGAACCATTGGACTAGTCCTTAACGGGTTGCTTGTGCTCCTGATAGTCCACACGTTCCATGGCCTCGGTGAACCTGCACAGCGGCAGAGCAAGGGAACATCGGCCTCTGATTCGTGGATTCCCGACGGCGATGGGTGGCACGTCGATAAGCAACGCGCATTTGCTCTGCGTTTCCCCGACGACTGGGAGATTCGCAAAGACGCTTATGAGGGCGTAGCCGTGATTGCACTCAGCTCTGAAGAATCCACAGACGACACTTTCCGCGAGAACATCACAGTTGTCGCAGCACCGATACGGCAGCGGTGGGATACCAAAGCTTTTTTCGATGCCAACGTTCATGATATGCGTGCCAATGCGGAAGGCTACCAGGAACACTCAACGGGCACTCTGAACATTGGCGGTCTTGATTGCCCGTGGGTGTCGTTCAGCCAAAAGGTTCAAGGCGTGCCTACACACGTCCATAGCTATTGCATTGCCTCGAAGGGTTATGGATACGCGATAATGTGTGCTGCTGCCCCTGACGCAATGGATCGCTATGAGAAGCAATTTGAAAGCGTCGTCAAGACGTTGAAGATACCGCGCGAATGACACACGTCATTCGAGGAGACAAAGCCTACATCCAAGCCGACCCCGTCCCCTCACCTGAAACTCAACGAGAGGAGAATCTGAATGAGATGTCCAAAATGCAATCAGGCCGCAATATCTTTCTTTGATTGGGCCAAAGGGATGCGCTGGTACAAAACAGAATGCGATGCTTGTGGCCATAAACTGCGCGCCAATGCAGCAACATCTGTTGGGTTTGGGCTGACAGTAGCCGTTGGGTTGGTGGTTGCGATTCTGTGCAACCGACACTTTGAGTGGGCCAACCACCTCGTCACGTTTCTGATCGGCTTTGTCATGGTGATTGTCGGGGCGGTCATAACCTGGTTCGGCGGTGGAGGATACGTTCCCGCCGACGATGCGGACTCCGGGAGATAGCGGGTAGCTGGGGGCATGACACGGGCTTTCGTCTGCGGCTCGTCACAAACCCGTATGGTGTCTTCCGATTTCCGCGGGTGGCACGGACACTTTGCCGCAGCAGGGTTTGCCATCGAATACGCTCAGTCGGCAAATGTGTCCGTGTTGCGAAGCAACGAGAGGATTGCAGGCTCGGCGGCGAGCTGCGACAATACCCTCATGTCGAAACGGCGCTTTTACGACGACGAACTACACGCCCAGTTTGTGACGTTTTCCTGCTGCTACCGCCGTCGCCGGCTTCTGGATCACGCTGACTCTCGACAGATCGTGGTGAGCCAATTGGCCACCGAACTGGCCATCCCCGTCGTTCTTCAACTAACGGCTAATGCCACCTTAATTCATGCCAAACACCACATTAGTTTGGGTGGCGTTAACTTGACTTACGGCGACCGATGAGAAACGGGCCGCGACGTAACTCCTTATTTCAAGCCGACTTATTGGACACCTCGACCGATCTCAGGAAGCGGCCTCCAGGTGCAAAGGCGGGGCAATAAAGGTCCATCGCCCAAAACGCAACTCGCGCCCGCGGCATTCGTTTCCCACCATTCGTCTTGACCGGCTCCGCGGAAATCGGTACTGTCCGCACCGCAAATGTCCTTTTCCAGGTCACTAAGGCAATTCGGGCCCGCATCGCGCCGGTCCCACTTTTCCGATTGCGTGTGTCCCGTCCGCCAGATTCGCGTGCGCTGTGCGCCGGCGTGTTGTTGGCAGACCGGGCACCCCAAGGAGCGTATGGAAGCATGAGGTGCCGTCTCATATTGACGTCCTGTTGCGTCGTACTGCTAACCGGTTGTTCCTACTGGGACGTGTTGGCCGTACGGTCACAAAGCCCCGACCCGTCCGGGGAAAACTCCTCCAGCGTCCGCAAAGTGGGTGACATTGCCGTGCCGTTCGGACTGGATTCGTTTCACGTGCGATCCGTGGGGCTGGTGACGGGACTCAACGGCACGGGCAGCGATCCGGCCCCGTCGGAAATCAGGGCGATGCTGATCGACGAGATGCAAACCCGGGGCGTCGAACAGCCGAATCAAGTGCTGCGAGATGCGAGCACGGCGCTGGTTGTGGTCGAAGGCTGGCTCCCGGCGGGAATTCAGAAGGGCGATCGGTTCGACATTGCGGTCCGCGTTCCTGCCCGTAGCGGCACAACCAGTCTCCACGGCGGCTTCTTGTTGGAAACCCGTCTGAAACAGATGGCCATGTTGAACAACCAGTTCCGCGAAGGCCATCTCTTGGCGTTGGCTAAGGGGCCGGTGCTGATCGACCCCTCGGCCGGGCATCACCGGCGAGACGCCGGTGCCACTACTGAGC
>JABMRB010000542.1 GCA_013202865.1 Candidatus Nealsoniibacteriota bacterium
CCGCCGACGCCGGGGTCCGCTTGATCGTCGCCATCACCGAAGGCATCCCGGTACTGGACATGGTCCGTGCCTGCGAAGTCGTGCGCCGCAGCGATTCCGTGCTGATCGGGCCCAACTGCCCCGGAATCATCACACCCGAGGAGTGCAAGATCGGCATCATGCCCGGCTACATCCATCGCCGCGGATCGATCGGCGTGATCAGTCGCTCTGGAACGCTGACCTACGAGGCCGTGTGGCAATTGACCAATTTGGGCCTCGGCCAGTCGACGTGTCTCGGCTTGGGAGGGGACCCAGTCGTGGGCTCCTCGTTCATCGATCTGTTGAAGCGGTTCCACGACGACGGCGAGACCGAAGGGGTGCTCTTTATCGGAGAGATCGGCGGCACCGCCGAGGAGGAAGCCGCGGCCTACGTCCAAGAGCACTTCAGCAAGCCGGTCGCCGCGTTTATCGCCGGCCGCACGGCACCGCCGGGCAAACGGATGGGCCACGCCGGCGCGATCATCTCCGGTGGCCAAGGCACCGCGGCCGATAAGATTGCCGCGCTGAAATCCGCCGGCATCGAGGTTGCCGATAGCCCGGCCGAAATGGGCACCGCCATGCAGCGGGCAATCGATCGGTAGGGATTGGGGACCGGGACTTCGGGGTAACCTATAGGAAGCGGCATACTGATTCCCGACCACTGCCCCCCCATCAACTGGCCCCTAGCCCCGAACCCCGAATCGATCCAAGTCTTGACAACAGACGGCGAGCGGTGTATCAGTAAGGAGTATCCTGCTGAAGGTAAACTGTTGATTGTCGCCTTGCGGCACATGACGCTTGCTGTCGACAGCCGACCCACGATTCTACCACCAGAGAGGCGTCCGTGGCATTTGTTCTGCCGTTTGAGACCGAGTTGGCAGCCCTGGACGAGCAACTCAAGGGGCTCGACCAAAGCGATCCGAGTTATTCGGACGTCTTGGCCCGACTCGTGGCATGCGAGCGCGAGGTCTACCGGAATCTTAGCGCTTACGACACCTATCTGCTTTCCGGCCACCCCTTGCGCCCGAAAACGCTCGACTACGTTTGGCACATCTTTCACGAGGTCACCCTCTTCCGGAGACCGAACACGCGAGAGGACCACCTCCTTGTCGTCGGCGAGGGCAAGATCGAAATCGACGGAAGACCCATCGACGTGATGATCGTCGGCCAGCAGACCGGGCCTTCCTCGCAATTGGAGGAGCTGATCCGGCTGCCGGCCTCGGAATATCAGCGCTGGAATCAGGGCATGGGCTTCCCTGACGGATATCGCAAGGCCGTCTACGCCATGGATCTGGCCGAGCAACGTGGCTGGCCGGTCGTGGTGTTCGTCGACACGCCGGGCGCCGACCCCACGGAGTATTCCGAGGAGCAAGGTCAAGCGTTCGCGATCAACGAGGTGATCCACAAGACCACGTCCCTGAAAACACCCAACCTCTCGTACATCATCAGCAAGGGTGCCAGCGGTGGGGCCATCGCGCTGACGCCGACGAACCGGACCATCATCAACCAGCACGCGACCTACATGGTGATCAGCCCCGGCGGGTGTGCGTCGATCCTCTTTCGCAATCGGAGCCCGGAATCGATTCGCAAGGCGGCCGACGGGCTCCGCCTGACTTCGGCCGACGCACTCGAACAAGGGACCGTGGACGAGGTCATTGAGGAAGGCGCCCATCCGGGACATCGCTACCCGAACGAACTCTTAGCCAAAGCCAAGGAAGCCGTTTCGCGGAACCTGGCGCAGATTCTCGATCTGCACGGCGAGCAGGCCGAACGCCAACGACGTGCGAAGTTCTTTGCCATGGGGGTGTGGGGTGAGTCGGCCAACCAGCGGCAACCCGACACGCTGGCAAATCAAGCACGCAAACAGAATGAGGCGTTTGGCGACGTGCGCGACGCGCTGGCGGAATATGTTGTTGACCGGGCGGGCACGAACGGGCAACCGGCCGACGAGGAGGTCCGCCGACCAGAGGTCGAGGAGGTCCGCCGACCAGAGGTCGAGGCCGCGGCCGAACAACAGTCGGTGGCTCGGAAACAGGTTGCGCGTATTATCTACGCGGTCGATCGCAACGATGCCGAATATGTACACGAGATCCTCGGAGTCGACGCCGCCAGTCTGAGCAAGACCCAGTGGGACGAAATCTACGAATATCTGTTGAAACGGCGATACGGACATCGCGACGGGCATGAATTGCTCAATCCCAACGGCCGAACGTACCGGCGGCTACACCCGGTCTGCTGGATCCGCCGATTGGCCGACGAAGGTTCCTTCCGCGAGTTTGCCAAGACGATCAACTACTGCTCGATCGGCCAGTTCGAATTCCCCGGCTACGAGGAGGCCCTCCTGCGCGGGATCGAGGAGACGGGACTCAACACGGGGTTGGTGACGGGCGTGGCCAAGATCGGCGGCTTCGATACGGTGCTGGCGGTGAATAACTTCGGACTGGTGGGAAGCAGTCTGTGTGACGAGATCGGTGAGAAACTCCGCTACGCCGCCGCACAGGCGCTCCGCAGCAAGACGCCGATGATCTCCGTCGCGATGGGTGGCGGGGCGAGGATGCAGGAAGGTACGCCCTCAATGCATCGCAACATCCCGAAGATCCACCATGCCTTAAACGAATTGCAGGAAAACGGCGTACCGCACATCTCGGTCGTCTGCGACCCGACCCTGGGCGGCACCGCCATCAGTTACGGCCTCCGCGGCGATCGGCTGATCGTGGTGCAAGGCTCCGCCAACATCGGCTTTTCCGGCCGCCGTGTCATCGAACAGTTCCAGCAGCGCAAAGTTGGCCCGGACTTTCAGAACGGAGAATGGCTCTTGCGTCGCGGCTTCGTCGACGAATGCGTAGGCACCGACCGCTTGGCCGCCCGACTAGCGGAATTGCTCGAGCACGCAGCCAAGGTCGGAGATCTGGCCGACCTGCAAACACGCAGCCCACGTACGTGGGAGCCCGAAGAGACCGTCGCTCTGGACGGATAACGACGGGATTCTCTTGGGTGTGGGGCTGGCCTTGGGGGTATTCGTACGACATGCTTTGAGCCTTATCTGGCCAATCAGTGATTCAACAAGAGCGCTAACCTTGTTGGCAAAACTCCATCAGGACGCCACCGGTGCTCTTGGGGTGAGCGAAGGCGATCAGCATGCCGTGGGCGCCGCGGCGGGGCGTCTCGTCGATCAGCCGTATGCCGGCGGACCTAAGCGCCGCCAGAGTGGCTGGTAAGTCATCCACCCGGTAGGCAACGTGGTGCAGCCCCGGGCCTTTCTTGTCGAGGAATCTCGCGATCGGGCTGTCTTCCGCCGTGGGCTCGAGCAGTTCGATGCGTGCTTCGCCCAACTGGAAGCAGGCGACCCGCACCTTCTGGTCCGGAATCTCCTCGATACCCTCGCTCGGCAATCCGAGAACGTCCCGGTAGAGGCGGCTCGCCTCCTCGATCGAGTGTACCGCGATGCCAAGGTGGTCGACGTTCGTGGGTGGTTGCACCGGGGCCGCTCCTTACATCGTGTGTTCTTCGTACTCGCCGAACACGCGGCGCAGCGCATCGCAGATCTCGCCGACCGATGCGTAGGCGCGTACCGCGTCGACGATCAGCGGCATCAGGTTGGCATCGCTGCGAGCCGCCTCTTCCAGGGTCGTGAGTGTATGGGTGACCTCCGACGAATCGCGCCGCCCGCGGACTTCGCTGAGTCGGTCGATTTGACGCCGTGTGGCCGCTTCGCTGACGGTGAGAATCTCCGGTTGCACGTCGACTTCGGTAGCGTAGCGGTTAACGCCGACAATAATGCGCTGGTCTCGCTCGATCTGCTGCTGATAGCGGTACGAAGACTGTTCGATCTCGTTTTGTGGGTAGTGCTGTTCGATCGCGCGGACCATCCCGCCCATCTCGTCGATTTTCTCGATGTACGCGGCGGCCTCCGTCTCGACTTGATCGGTCAGCTTTTCGATGCAGTAGCTCCCGGCGAGCGGATCGACCGTGTGGGCCACGCCCGACTCGTGCGCGATTACCTGTTGGGTCCGCAATGCCAGTTGCACGGCCTCTTCGGTGGGCAGGCCGAGGGCCTCGTCGCGGCTGTTGGTGTGCAGCGATTGAGTTCCGCCAAGCACGGCCGCCAGGGCCTGGATCGCCACGCGAACCACGTTGTTGTCGACCTGCTGGGCCGTTAGCGTCGCGCCGCAGGTCTGCGTGTGGAAGCGGAGCATCCAGCTTCGCGGGTCCTTGGCGTCGAACCGCTCCTTGACGATCCGTGCCCAAAGCCTTCGCGCCGCGCGGAACTTGGCCACCTCTTCGAGCAGATCGGTCATCGCGCCGAAGAAGAACGACATGCGCGGGGCGAAGCGGTCGACGTCGAGGCCCGCGCTTAAGGCCGCGTCGATGTACGCGATCCCGTCGGCAAGCGTGAACCCCACTTCCTGAGCCGCCGTGGAGCCCGCTTCGCGGATGTGGTAGCCGCTGACGCTGATCGTGTTGAACCGTGGCATAAGCTCCGCGGCATAAGCGAAGATGTTCGTGGTCAACCGAAGCGACGGCCCCGGCGGAAAGATGTACGTGCCGCGAGCGATGTACTCCTTGAGCATGTCGTTCTGAATCGTGCCGGTGAGCCGGCTGGCCTCGACGCCCTGTTTCTCGCCCACAGCGATGTACATTGCCAGCAAGACCATCGCCGGGGAGTTGATCGTCATCGACGTCGAAACCTTGTCGAGCGGAATCGAGTCGAACAGGATTTCCATGTCCGCCAAGGTGTCGATGGCGACGCCGACTTTGCCGACCTCGCCGGTGGCCAGTGCATGGTCGCTGTCGTAACCTATCTGCGTGGGAAGATCGAATGCCACGCTCAGCCCGGTTTGCCCTTGTTCCAGGAGGAATCGATAACGCTCGTTCGTTTCCTCGGCGTCGCCGAAACCCGCGTACTGACGCATGGTCCAGAATCGCGATCGGTACATGGTCGGCTGCACACCCCGCGTAAAGGGAAATTCGCCGGGGAAGCCTTGCGCGACGAGATACGCCTCGGTGGCGGCGTCATTGCCGTGGCCCTCGGGCAGGTAAAGCCCGTCGGTCGGTACTCCCGACACCGTCGCGGTCCGGTCGGCGCATTCGGGCACCTTCGCGATCGCCGGCTCAAGTGTCCGGGCCTTCCACTGTTCGAACCGTTCTTCCAGAGACTCAGCCATCTTGGACCTCACTCCCCTCTTGGACCTCAGCCATCGTCGGCTTCCTGCTGCAGTTCAGCCAACGCCAATGCAGCGAGCCTGGAAATGACTGTCGCCAGAGAGCACTCTCCCCGGTTTAACTTGGTAATCCACTGCTCGACCTCGGGGCCGGTCATCGCACGCCCCAACGCCTGTCGGCAGGAGAACTCGGTGCGCCGCCGAATCTCGCCGAGCGTGCGCCGCCGGCCACGGGACGCCTCGGCCGTCTCGGTACGGCGGGCACGATCCAACTCGAAAAGCCGCTGGAGAAGTTCCGGCACGCCGTTACCTGACTTGGCTTCGATCGCGACGACCTCGATATCGCGCGCGGCGGCGGCGAATTCTTGGCGGACCTCGTTCACCAGGCGTTGGGCTTCGGGCAGATCGCACTTGTTGACCGCCACGACGTCGGCAATCTCCAAGAGCCCCGCCTTGACCAGTTGGATATCATCGCCGTACCCTGGTCCGAGCACGACGACGCAAAGGTCCGCCACCGAGCGGATCTCGACCTCATTCTGTCCCACGCCGACTGTTTCGATCAACACCGGGTCATAGCCGGCCAGTTCCAGCAACCGGGCACAGTGCAACGTGGCATCGGACAGACCGCCGTGGTGGCCGTGCGTAGCGAGCGAGCGGATGAAGACGCCGTCGTCGACCGCATGGCGCATCATACGGACACGATCGCCCAACAGGGCGCCGTCGGACCGAGTTGAAGTGGGATCGACCGCCACCACGCCGACTCGCCGCCCATGCTCGCGCAAATGGACCAACAGTGCGTCGAGCAGCGTCGACTTGCCCACACCGGGTGGACCGGTAAAGCCCCACCACGGAACCTGACCGGTCGATTCGCGCAGACAAACCTCAAGCGATGATTCGGCATGCCCGGTTGCCCCGACGCTCGACATCGCCCGGGCTAATGCACGTCGATTTCCCTGGCGCAGTTTGTTCACGAGTTCGTTCATTCTCGGCTGCTCAGTTCCTGCTGCAGGGCGGAGAGAATCTCTGACACGGGGGCACCGGGTGTGAACACGTGCCGGAAACCTAAGGCCTCGAGATAGGGGACGTCCTTTTCGGGAATGGTTCCGCCGGCCAACAGAACCACGTCCTCGACGCCTTCTTCTTTGAGCAGCTCCGCCACACGCGCAAAAAGCTGGTTGTGGGCGCCGCTTAGCAGGCTCAGGCCAATGACGTCGACGTCTTCATCAATGGCGGTTTGGACGATCTGTTCCGGGGTCCGACGGATACCGGTGTAGATGACTTCGTACCCGGCGTCGCGCAATGCGCGGATGAGGAACTTGGCCCCCCGGTCGTGCCCGTCGAGGCCGACCTTGCCGATCAAGATACGTTTGGGTGGGTGTGCGTCCACGGTACAACTCGTCAGGTCTTGTTGGCCCGCCTGGTCCAGCTTTCGCATGAAGCCGACACCGTTGGCTAAAACCCTTAGTATAGCTAAGTCGAGTCGTTTCGCAAGGGCTCCACTCGCCAGTCTACCACGTGCGGTCAACTTACTCAGCCGAATCGTAAGTGCCGTGACAATCCGGCTTTCGTCGCATCCGAATGGCGACCTTCGCAACGACATCGTCGTGGCGTCGGCCAGCGGCCCCAACGTGGACGTGTTCTACTCAGTCCCCGAACCTTCACCCTCATCCTCTTGACCATCGGTGCGGTCGGCCTGGCGGCGTCCGCGGCGGCGAACGATATAACCGGCGGGGCGGACGACTTCGCCGCGAAGCCGGGCTCACATTACAATACCAATTCGACTATTGGCCTTGCGACGACGCTGCACGACTTGTCCGCGAACCCACTTCCTTCTTCCACTTGGAAATGGCTTCTTTCATTTGGTTTGCGCGTTCGGGATGTGTTTCGACGAGATTGTTTGTCTCGCCGATGTCCTTATCCAGATCGTAAAGCTCGACCTTCTTTGACGACACAATCATCTTCCAGTTCCGATCGCGCATGGCCGTTCCAAGTTTCGGCTCATACCCGAAAAACAACTGGCGATCCGGAAAATCGGCCCGATCGAGCAAAAGATCCTTCATGCTCGTGCCGTCCAGTTTTCGCTCTTTGGGTACGCGGATACCGGCCAGATCCATTACCGTTGGCAGAATATCCGCTGCCATGGTCAACTCGTCTGTGACCGTGCCCGCGGTAATGTTGCCGGGCCACCAGGCGATCGCGGGCACACGGTGCCCACCTTCATAGTGGCTGAACTTGCCGCCCCGCAGCGGTTGATTGGAACCGGCCCCAATCGCACCGTTATCAGAGAAGAAGAAGACGAACGTGTTCTCCGCAAGATCACAGCGATTGACCGTATCGAGAATCGCGCCGACGCCCTTGTCCATTTCTTCCAGCATGATCTTGTACTTGGGGCGAATTCTCTCGCGGTTCCACATTTGTCCCTTGGGTATCGGTTTTCGATTCTCCACGGTGTCCGCAGGTGTTTGGAAAGGCAAATGCACCGCCTCGTGCGCCACAAGCAAGAAAAAGGGCCGCGACTTGTTCTCTTCGATGAACCGGGTCGCGTTGCCCGTAATGAGGTGCGTCGTATATCCTTGTTGGTCCTTCTCTTCGAGTCCGTCGTACCAACTTCCGCGATGATTGTGATAATCCGCCGCGCCGATCAGGTAACCGATGAATTCGTCAAAGCCGTGACGGATCGGATTGAATTCGGTCGGCTCGCCCAGATGCCATTTACCGAAGAGAGCCGTTTTGTAGCCGCCTTGTTTCATCAGGCGGGGAATCGTCAACTCTTCCGGCGAAAGTCCATGCGTATCGCGATGCCCTACGATGACGTCGACGATGCCGACGCGTTGTTGATACCGGCCCGTCATAAAAGCCGCTCGCGTCGGACTGCACACGGAGCTGTTTGCATGAAAGTCCGTAAAGGTCAGCCCCTCGGAGGCCATGCGATCGAGCCGAGGTGTCTTGACCCAGCCGTCATACACACTGGTGTCTCCATAACCCAGGTCGTCCGCCATAATGATAATAACATTGGGTTTGGCCGGCTCGTCGGCGGCAGGCTCTCGGACGGAAGCGTCTTGCGACGCAGTCTTCTCCCTCGCCGGATAACTATATGCATAAGGCGTGCGGCCTCGCGGCGCGCTTCGTCCGCTCTTCTTCGATTCCTCCAGCAGGGTCTTTAGCTCCTTGACCTTCTCCGGCTTCCTGGAATAGAGATTCGTCGTTTCGCCGGGGTCCTCCTCGAGATCGTAGAGTTGTCCGGGGGCGTCCGGATCCAATTCGGGCAGCGCGTACTGCTTCATTGCCGGTTTGTTGTCGTAGCGGTTCCCGCCGGAGTCCTTGTGGTCGAGAAGCTTCCAGCGTCCGCTGCGGATCTGAAACTGGCTACGGAAAGATTGGGTCAGATTGTAAGGCCTGACCGATTCGTCTTCGTCTTGTTCGCCCAACAAGACGGGCAACAGGTCGAAACTATCTTCCGCCGCTTCGTCGGGCAGCGCATATCCGACCACCGAGGCGACCGTCGCCATAATGTCCGTCACGTTTGCCATTTGATCGGTGACGCTGCCCGCGGGAATCGTTCCCGGCCATCGGGCAATGAAGGGCACGCGGTGTCCGCCTTCCCAGCCGTCGCGTTTCATGCCCCGCCAGGGATAGGCCGAATCGTGATCGTAGTCATCGCGCATGTAGATAGTCTGGACCGTCTCCGGGCCATTATCGCTGGTGAAAATGACCAGCGTATTCTCGTCGATCCCCAAACGTTTGAGCGTGTCGAGAAGGTTGCCCACGATGGAGTCTAAGGTAAAAATGAAATCACCTTGTGGTCCGGCTTTCGTGCTGCCCACGAATTCCAGGGCCGTATAGGCGGGCGAATGAGCGATTTGCGTCGACAGGACGACAAAGAACGGCTTCTCCGGCGTATTCGCTCGGTGATTCTTGATGAAGTCCAATGTCTTGTCGCGGAACACTAAATCCGCTCTATGAAAAGCGTAGCCCGGCGCCGTCATGCCCGGATCGTTGTCCCATGTATACTTGTTTTGGCGCAGCTTACTCTTGTCGAGCACTCCGGCGTGCGGGATAGGTACACGATCCCCTTCGATGTAGACATAGAGTTGGTCCGTTGTCGGGCAATTCGGGGTGACGAAGGAACGGTTGAATCCACGATGCAGCGGGGCGTCCAGGATGGGCGTACTCTTGTCGTAATCGATGTTTGTCACTCCCGCCTGGCCGTCGTTGCGGGCGGGTGTGTTCCCGTCGCTGTCTTTCCAGGTCAGACCGAGGTGCCATTTGCCAAAGATGGCAGTGGTGTAACCCTTGCTTTGGAGCATGTCGCCGATCGTGAGTCGGCCTTCCGCGAGATAGCTGGGCCCACCGGTGCCTTGAAACGCCGTCACCCCTCTTCCCGTTCGGTAGACCAAGGCGCCAGCCAACAGGCCGAACCGCGACGGTGAGCATACGGTGGCTGGAGAATGGCCGTCGGTGAATCGGATGCCCTCTTGAGCCATTCGGTCGATTCTCGGTGTCGGGATCTTCGACTTAGGATTGTAGACACCCACATCGCCATACCCCAGATCATCCGCGAAAACAACAACGATGTTCGGCAAGGTTCGGCCCTGGCGGGCAGATTCCGTGCCATCTTGCGCGGCCGTAGTCGCGGCCATGGTCGGCGTAGCCGCCAGTATGAGTCCCCATGCCAGTGTTTTCCAAAGTAGTGGTTTTGTCATTGCTGTTGGCTCTTTCCGCAAGAGGTCATGTTGTCACAATAGCTCAATTACCGCAGTGTAAGTCAGCCGGCAACCGCACGCAAGTGTTTCACGCGATTGCGGCTGTTACTCAAAAACGGACAGAATTGAACCAAGCCCGTTTCCTGCAATCCCAGAATCCCCCGGGGAACCGTTTGCCACGATTCTACAGCCAGCACGTCGCCAGTAGCCGGTCCACGGCCTCCGCAGCAGTGTCTTTTGCCGGAGTTTGCGTAGCTGGCTGGTCGAGGTCGGCAAGCCAGGCCAGTTCGGCCACCGGGGTAGCTACGCTCGCCAGAGCGTGGTCGGCGGAAATGGCAGCGTCTTCCACCGTCTGGCGAACGTAGCTAGTGTCTGTCCGCAGGCGGATTCGGGGCTAGAATTCTCGCGTGTTTCTTGAAAAATGCTCCTCGAAGATATGAACGTTTTCGTGCCGGATTCGTCAAATAGATGGTCGTTTTAACGAAACCGG
>JABMRB010000543.1 GCA_013202865.1 Candidatus Nealsoniibacteriota bacterium
CCCCCAGCCCCCAGGCCCCAGTCCCCAGGCCCCAGTCCCCAGTCCCCAGTCCCCAGTCCCCAGCCCCCAGTCCCATGTCTATCAACCACCGCTGGCTGACCCTACTCGCGATCATCGCCGCAACGACCTTCTGCTGGCACGTCGCCGCACGGGGCGACGATTTCTCGCCGAAGCAGGACACGCTGCCCGTCAAGCCGCCGAAGGATGCGACCGTGTTGTTCGACGACCGAGGCACCAACCTCATGTTGAGCAAGGACGGTGGCGAGGTCGACTGGCCGATGGAAGACGGCACGCTGGTCTCTTCGTCGGGCAAAGGTGGAAACAACACCAACCATATCGTCTCGCGGCTGCACTTCCACGATGCCGATATCCACGTCGAGTTCATGCTGCCCGAGAAGGGGGGCGGCAACAGCGGTATCTATATCCACGGCAACTACGAGCTGCAAATCTTCAACTCGTTCGGCAAGGAGAACCCGAACCAAGGCGACGCGGGCGCGATCTACGGGTTCGCGAAGCCGGCGGTCAACGCATGCCGCAAGCCGGGCGAGTGGCAGGTCTACGACGTCCGCTATCGGGCCCCGCGCCGCGACGCAGACGGCAAGATCAAAGAGCCGGGCACGATCACCGCCTTCCTCAACGGCCAGAAGGTGCAAGACAACACGTCGTTCGAGGAGCCACGGTCCGTGTATCACCCGTTCCGTTACGGGGCGACGCCCTATCTCGAGAAGATCTGGGAGCGACAGAAGAAGACGGAGACGGGGCCCGTCTTCCTGCAAGATCACCACGCGCCGGTCCGATTCCGCAACGTTTGGGTCCGCCCGTTGGACGATCGGGCGTTTCTGTACGAGCCGGAGAAAGAGTAGCGAGGTTGGCAGTTCGATTGTTTGGGTTGTTGTTCGTAGTACCGGCTTCAGCCGGAATAGGGGGCATCTCGGCGTGCCGTGCAAGGTGCTTTCCGCCTGAAGGCGGTACTACGAACGGAGTTCAAAGAGGGTCTTTCTTTGGCGCCAAGGGGATACTACACTGGAGGAGCATCCCAACAAAATGCCCGGAGGATTCCCAGCATGAAGAAGAACAACACAAGCCGCAAGTCAAGAGCTACAAGACGCGAGTTCCTTGGGGTTGCGGCGTCGCTGGCCGCGTTGACGATTGTCCCGCGGCACGTGCTGGGCGGCCCCGGTGAAGCGGCGCCGAGCGAGAAGCTCAATATCGCCTGCGTCGGTGCAGGGGGTCGAGGGTACGAAGATCTGATCAGTGTTAGCAGCGAGAATATCGTTGCGATTTGCGACGTGGACGACAAGCGAGCGGCCCCTACGTACGAGCGATTCCCCAAGGCAAAGCGATTCTACGATTTCCGCGAGATGCTCGACAAGGAAGAGAAGAACATCGACGCGGTGGTGGTGGCTTCGACCGACCACACACATATCCCCGTCAGTGTGATGGCCATGAAAATGGGCAAACATGTTTACTGCGAGAAACCGATGGCCCGCGACGTCCACGAAGTTCGCGTGGCAACCCAAGTGGCTCGAAGGTACGGCGTGGCCACGCAGCTCGGCAATGGAGCGCACTCCGGCTACAACTATCGTAGCGTGGTCGCGATGATTAAGGTCGGCACGATCGGCGAGGTCAGAGAGGTGCATTGCTGGTGCGATCTGGCTTGGGGTAACTACGATCGGCCGAAAGCGACGCCGCCTGTCCCCAAGCATCTGAAGTGGGATCTTTGGCTGGGCCCGGCGCCGGTTCGTCCTTACCACCCCTGCTACATCCCCCAGGCATGGCGGTCATGGTGGGATTTCGGCAACGGACGGCTTGGCGACATGGGCTGCCACATGATCGACCTGCCGTTCTCGGCGCTGGACCTGAAGTATCCGGCCACGATCGAGGCCAAAGGCCCGCCGGTACATCATGAAAGCAGTCCCGTTTGGCTCATCAGCAAGTGGACGTTCTCGAAGCGAGGCGACCTGCCGCCGGTGGAACTCACCTGGTACGACGGCGGCAAACGGCCGCCGCTGCAGAAACAGCACAACATGCCCGACTACCCGGAGGGCACACTCTTCGTTGGCTCTGAAGGAATGCTGATCGCCGACTACGGCAGGTTCAAGCTCTATCCGGAAGACAAGTTTGCCGACGTCAGGCGGCCACGGCTGCCCGACGCACTGCCCCACGCCCAGGAGTGGATCGCCGCATGCAAGACGGGCAGTCCGACCGGTTGCCACTTCGACTACGCCGGCCCGCTGACCGAGACGGTGCTATTGGGAACGGTAGCCTATCGCGCCGGCAAGAAGATCGAATGGGACGCGGAGAATATGAAAGTTACGAACTGTCCCGAGGCGAACGACTTTATCCGACGCGAGTATCGTCATGGTTGGAAGTTGTAGGACGGGCATTATCCTTAGGTTTACCCACATTGTTTTCGCTTGGCGGCGAGGTAGCCGTCGAGCATGAGTTGTAGTTTTGTCCAGCCTCGCCAGAGGACGAGCCAGCCTGGCCGGTGATCACGTCGCCGGTTTTGGTGGCCGCCGAGGCGGGC
>JABMRB010000007.1 GCA_013202865.1 Candidatus Nealsoniibacteriota bacterium
CCCCCAGCTTTACTCGGCCGCGCAAACTACCACCAACCGGAAGCCATGTCGAGATCAACCTGAAACCGGGTATGAGCCTTTGCAATTTACAATTTTCAATTACCAATTTGCAATTCCCCGCCTCCCCGTTAGCGTCCCCACTCTTCCAACGCCCGCAACTTCGGCTCATCCGACGCAGCACAGCTTCCCGGCCTCGCCAGCACGGCCAGCGTGAGTTGCCCGGACGCCGGTGCGATGGTCTCGAACGCGACCATCCGGGTGCCGCGGTTAGGCGAGTCCCACTGGTTGCGCGGTTTGGCCGTATCGATCAGCTTCCACGTGGCGGTCTGCGGCGCGAGGATGCTAAGTGTCAAACGCACGTCTTTCTGGCGAAGCACGATGCTCGCCCCGTCAAGATCGTCCGGTTCGCCCGGCGTGATCATCCCCCAGCGAACGCGGCTGCCGGGTTTCAGCCCGGTTAATTGGTCCTGAATCAACACTTCGCCGGTGGCAAGCAGTGCCACGCCACGTTGCACGCTCTCGGCCTGCCCCTGATAGACCGGCGTCATGTCGATCACCGAATGCGCGAACTTGGCGTTGTCGGAAAAGGCGACCACCTTGCCGCTGCCGGCCGCCCGTTGAAGCTGCTCGTCGATCACGAGCGTGTTGTGCCCGTGGTTGCTCTGGCGGAAGATGGTCCATCGGTCGGAGTTCTGCGAGCGGTTCCAAAGGTTCATCCCCCGCGACTCGATGCCGTGGTAGCCTTCCGCGCCGAGGTCCAGGGCCCAACGCACGCCGTCGGCGTCGAGCACGAACGAGCCGGTGTCCATTTGGCCGTGATTGGCCGATGGCGAGCCCGCCTTGAAGCCGACGTAGGTTGCGTTCAGATCGGTCCAAGAGCTACGGTGGACCGTCACCGGCGTCTCGCCTTCGCTATGCCAGTGCAGGGGCATGCGGATCCCCGTGTCGTCGCCCATGTCATCCATCCAGAGCAACGCCAGCGGCAGCAGGCGGTCGCTGCTTGAAGCGGCATACGACGAACTGACGCTTGCGACTCTCGCCGCCGTCCGCTCGCGTTCGCCCGCTAGCCAGTCGGGCCGATCGTAACGCGACGCGAACCAGAACAGCGCCGGCTGCGGCCGCCGCCCCGACCCGCCGTCGGCATAGTTGAAGAATTGCCCCGACGGCCCACACATCAAGGCCGGGTATTGGCCGGTAACGTCGAACCCGGGCGCCTTGCACAGGCCGAAGTCGGTACCGGTGACGCTTTCGAGCAGGGCGATCAACAGCACGTTGTAACCGGTGCCGTAGGCCCAGTAGCCCGGCCCTTCCGGATAGCTGCCCTTGGGGGCGTAGGCGTGCATCGAATGCGTTACGTTGTGCAACGCGTTGTGGACGGTTCGCGCGGCCAGATCGGGCTCGTCTTCCATTATGGCCAGCGCACCGGCGGTCAGCCCACCATGGCAAACCTGTCCCCAGTTGTTGCTGGCCTTGACCCAGCCCTTGTGCCGCGTGGTAAACGGCAGCGTCACGCCCTTCTCGACGATCGCCGTGCGGATCTCCTTGCGGGCGGCCTCGTCAAGTTGCTCGTAGAGCCAGTCGTAGCCGATCGCCAGGGCGAAGGTCATCTCGGCCGTATCGAGGAAATGGCTCGGGTTGAAGTCGTCAAACCGGGCCGCCGCGAGCATCTCCTTCTGACACCGCCCGGCGTGCCGCGCATCGCCGGTGAGATGATACGCCATGGCGAGCACGACAACCCGTTTGACGCACCGCCGCGATTGATCGAGCAGCCGGCGGCCTTGCAACGTCCGCGTGACCGGCGGCACGTCTTCCAGCAGGTTCGCCTGTTGCACCACGGCCGCGGCCAGCGCCTTGCGGGCCGGGTCGTCGCCGACTGACTTACGCAGCGCCGTCAACTGGCCCCGGGTCGCCAGCAGTCGCGGGTGTTCCTTGGGGGCCTTATCGATCCACTCGCGAACCTGCTCGACCGAGATCGTCGGCGGATAGTTGAAATCGGTCTCCGCCGCCACCATGTGGGTCGTGACGGCCACGGTCAAGAGAACTCCGCACGTACAGATCCTATTCATGTTTCACCTCGCGCCGGTAATGTCAAAATGCCGACCCAAAGTGTATGATGCCGGAAGCGCGAAGTCAACTGTATTGACATCTCACCCGCCCGCGATATGATCTGACGGTATCACCCCTCATCCAACCAAACCCCGCAAGGAGAACGTCATGGCCCAAGACAAGGTAAACGTCGCGATCATCGGGTTGGGGTTCGGCACGCAGTTCATTCCGATCTATAAGCGGCACCGGCAGGCCAATATGCTGGCGATCTGCCGGCGGTCGAAGGAGGCACTCGACGAGATCGGCGATACGTTCGGTGTCGAGCGGCGCTATACCGACTACGCCGACGTGCTGGCCGACCCGGACGTCGACTTCGTCCACATCAACACGCCGATCCCCGCCCACGG
>JABMRB010000069.1 GCA_013202865.1 Candidatus Nealsoniibacteriota bacterium
CTCATAGCCCGCGGCGATACACCTTTCTCCCCGTTGCCTCTTCTCCTACAATACCGGCAGATTATGGCAAACGCCGTTGCGGCCACAACCGCATCCGATCGGCTCCTGGAGCTGGCCGGATGCCTGCAGCAGCAGGAAGGCTTCGCCGAGGTCGTCGAGAGCCTGAAGTCGGGACACGCGGCCACGCTCGACGGAGTCTGGGGGTCGTCGTGCGCGCTGGCCACGGCCGCTCTGGCGACCCATGCCCCCGGCCCGTTGGTGGTGGTTTGCCCGGCGATCGACGACGTCGACGACCTGATCGACGATCTCTCGCTCTTCTCGCGCCTCACGCCCGACCGATTCCCGGCTTGGGAATCGTTACCCACCGAACGGGTGATCCACGACGAAGTGTTCGGCGACCGGGTGCGGCTCTTGAAACTGCTTGGAAGTCCTGAACCGCCCGAGTTGATCGTTACCAGTATCCAGGCGCTGTTGCAGCCGGTCCCCGACCGTCAATCGCTCGACCGGCATACGCGCACACTCCGCGCCGGTGCGGGGGTGTCGATCGAGGAGTTGTCGCGGTGGTTGGTGGACAACGGTTTTCACAACACGACGGCGGTGGAACTGCCGGGTGAGTTCTCGGTCCGCGGCGGGATTGTCGACGTCTTCGCACCCGACTGGTATGACCCGGTCCGCATCGAGTTCTTCGGCGACGAGATCGAGTCGATCCGCCGGTTCGAGATTTCCAGCCAGCGAAGCCTGACGACGGTCGATTCGGTAGACGTAACAATTATCGAGCCGGACGCGCAGGATTGCTCCCATCTGGCCGATTATCTGCCGTCGCCGAGCTGGTTTCTGTTGATTGAGCCGGCCGAGTTGGAGGAACAGGGGCGGCACTATCTCCAGCGGCTCGAACGACCGCAGGACCTGCACAACGTGGCCGACGTGATGAAGCACGCGTTGCGGTTTCCGTCGGTTGCCGCCTCGGCCGTGGCGGCCGGGTCGCTCGAAACGACTTGCCGGCTGAAAATCGAGTCGGTTGAGCGGTTCAGCGGCGACATTGAACGGATCCGCGACGAACTCGATCAGGCCGGTGCCGGGCAAGAGGTGTTCGTGGTCTGCCAGACCGAGGCCGAGGTCCGCCGGCTAAGTGAGATTTTCGGCACGACGCAGCTTGCCGTCGAAGGCCGGCTCCGTTTCTCGGTCGGTGCGTTGCACCACGGGTTCCGCCTGGTGAGCGACCGGATCGTATTGCTCAGCAGCGGCGAGCTATTCCGGCGGACCGACCTGCAACGTCCCACGCGGCGGCGATTGGGTCGTGTGATCGATAGCTTTCTGGAGCTTCGCGAGGGCGATCTGGTGGTCCACGTGGCCCATGGCGTCGCGCGATACCGCGGCCTGAAGCTGCTGGAAAAGGATCGCCAGGTGGAGGAGCACCTGGCGCTGGAGTTCCGCGGCGGCACGAAGCTTTACGTCCCCAGTTCGAAGATCGGGCTCGTGCAGAAGTACGTCGGCGGGACGAAGAGCCGGCCGACGCTGGCAAAGATCGGCGGCCGCGCCTGGACAAAGCAGAAGGCCAAGGTCCAACAGGCCGTGACCGACATGGCGGCCGACATGCTCGAATTGCAGGCCGCCCGGGCGTCGCGGCCGGGGATCAGCTTCGCGGCCGAGACCGAGTGGCAGCAGGAGTTCGACGCCTCGTTCCCCTATCAGGAAACGCCCGACCAACTGGTCGCCATCGATGCGATCAAAGGCGACATGGCCGGGCCGCGGCCGATGGACCGGCTGCTCTGCGGCGACGTCGGTTACGGTAAGACGGAGTTGGCGATGCGGGCGGCGTTTCGGGCGGTCGACGCCGGCTACCAGGTAGCGATCCTCGTACCGACGACGATCCTTGCCGCGCAACACCACCGCACGTTCATCGACCGGATGGCCGAGTTCCCCTTCGAGACAGCCGTGCTCTCGCGGTTCTCCACGCGCAAGCAACAGACGAAAATTATCAAGCAGGTAGCTGCCGGCGCGGTCGACGTGGTGATCGGCACACACCGGCTGGCGTCACCCGACGTGCGGTTCCAGAACCTGGGCCTCGTGGTGATTGACGAAGAGCAGCGGTTTGGCGTGGGGGTCAAAGAGCAACTCAAGACGTTGCGTCACACGGTCGACGTGCTGACGATGACGGCCACCCCCATTCCGCGGACCCTGCACATGGGGCTGCTGGGCCTGCGCGACATCTCCAACCTGGAAACTCCGCCGGAAGACCGGCTCTCCGTCGAGACTCGGGTGACGCGGTTTAGTCCTGAGATGGTCCGCCATGCCGTAATGCGGGAACTCAACCGCGGCGGGCAGATCTTCTTCGTCCACAACCGCGTGCAGGACATCCAGATCGTAGCCAACCGCCTGCGGCAGATCGTGCCCGAGGCCGA
Organism: Candidatus Nealsoniibacteriota bacterium; assembly: GCA_013202865.1. GTDB lineage: Bacteria > Planctomycetota > Planctomycetia > Pirellulales > Thermoguttaceae > JABMRB01. Next base: position 2,403 of record JABMRB010000069.1, read on the forward strand.
GCTGGCGGTAGCCCACGGCCAGATGCCCGAGGCGGAACTGGAAAAGGTGATGCTCGCTTTCGTCGACGGGCGCTACGACCTGTTGCTGGCCACTACGATCGTCGAGAGTGGTCTGGACATCCCCAACGCCAACACGAACTTCATCGACGAAGCCGACCGCTAC
>JABMRB010000544.1 GCA_013202865.1 Candidatus Nealsoniibacteriota bacterium
GGGTATTGCGTTCCCAGGCGGAGCCTGGGAACGAGGGCCGATATGTCAATCGGGGGTCCAGAGCTTTTTGCCTTCGCCGCCGGAATCGCCGCCGTCGGGCGTCCAGAGCTTGCCTTCCTCGGGCACGGGTTGGTCGGGTGAGACGACCATCGAGTCGCCCTGCCCACCCGGCATGCCCGGCATGGCGGCCGGGGTGCCGTCGGGATTGAGCAGGCCCACTTGGACGAGCAGATTGGTGAATCGCTCCCCAACGCCCGGCTCCGACAGGTGCTCCGCCTGGATGTGTTGGATTAGTTGGGCGGCCTGCGGGCCTTCCTGCCGGGCGAAATGATACGACAACTCCTCCAGGTCCCACAGGGCCGAGCTGCGCCCGACCGATTCCGCGGCGCGGCGGCCCTCCTCGATACACTCCAACGCCCGTTGCGGGTCGGTCTCCGAGCGGGCAAGCATCATAAACGCGTTGAGCCGCTCCTCGGCGGCGGCCAGACTGGGACGGTCGACCACGGCGCGGGCGAAGTTAGGCAGCGCCCCCTTCACGTTGTATCCCATCACGCGACGGTAGCCCGCCAGCAGCGCTTCGTCCGTGGCCTTGTCGAGTTCGACGCGCGAAAGCCGGACCAGCGAGAGCGTCTCCAGCGGCACCTCCTGCGGGTCGACCGGGCCGGGGATCGGCAGGCCCAGCTTGGTGCGTAGCTCGTTGAAGTCGAATTCGGCGGGCAATCCTTCGTTCCACATCTCCAATACCAGCACCATGGCCGAGAGCCGCGTTTTCATCGATTCGTCGGCGGCGACTTCCGCGGGCGACTTGCCGTCGAGCACGCCCAATTTCATCTCGGGCCAGCGGTTGAGCACGGCATCGGTGAGGTACTCGCGGCTGATCGATTCGATTTGCTCGCGGGTGACGTCCTTAGGCGGGCGACACTTCATTTGAAGTATTTCTCGCGAGGCGGGCGTCCGGGCCATCACTTGCTTTTCGTGGTCCGCGGGCAACGCCTCGCCGAGCGCCTCGCCGAGTACATCGAGCACTCGCGGCACATCGCCCGCCGCCACGCCGAGCACTTCCAGCCGGGCGTCGCGGTCGGTCTGCCGGGCGTAGAGCATTGCCTGGCCGAGCAGCGGCGAGAGATCGTCCAACGTGAAGTTTTCCGACGTTTCGAGGATGGGCTTCGCGTGCAGCAGGAAGCCCAACTTGGGCGCCGGGTTCTCCTCGTCGCCCATCGAAGAGAGATCGAAGGGGATTCTCAGCGTCCGGGCGTCGAGCGTCAAGGCCGCTTGGATTTCGTCGACGTCGGCAACGTTCCAGGTCAAGCGGAGCACCTCGAAGGCGTCGCCCAGCGGATCGTCGTCGGTGAGCATGGCCAGGGCCTCGGCCTCGACGGCGTCGTCGGTCGAGACGTCGAGCGTGGCGATCTTACGCAGTGCCTCGATGCAGCCGGGCTTGTCGCCGAGCCAGCCGCGGAGGATCACCAGGTTCTGCCAGATCGCCGGCGAGTCGTCCACCTCCTGGGCCAGTGCGGTGAGCTTCTCGGCCGCGGAGATCCACATCGCCTTGCCGACCGGTGCGATGGCCTCGTCGAAGCGATCCTTCCAGGGCACGTCGTCCGGACAGGGGCGCATGATCGGCTCGTTTTTCAGCAGCAGCGGTATCCGGTCGGACCGGTTGAACTCCATCAACATCTCGACTGCGTGCGGATTCTCGTTAGCCGACGACAAGAGCATGTTCAGCACCCCCCGGCCGGCCATCCACTCGCCGTCGGCCAGCAGCATCTCGCCGACGCTCCCGATCGCATCGAAAACCCGGGCCGACACCTGGCCTTCGCAGATGCCCAGCGCCCGATGCAACAGCGAGACCGCCGCCAATCCCCCCTGCTCGACGGCCGTGACGATGGCTGCCTCGGCCAAGGCAGACGAGTTTTCCGGGTGCTTCTCCAGGAAGACGGCCGCATTGGCCACGGCGTCTTCCAGTCGGCCCAGCATCCGCAACACCAGCCCCCGGGTAGCCAACAGGCAGGCCCGATCCGGCTTCTTCGTCAGGAGTTGCTCCACGTAGTTCAGGCAGGCCAGATGCTGATCGGCCTCGAGCATGCGGACCATCTTCTCGAGATCGCCGGGCAGGTCGTTGCAGCAGAATTTGATTTTCTTACCCGTACCGCCCGGGCAGAGAGAATAGGCATCGATGGGCATGACACACACTCGGTTCTAAAGGGAATTGCCACGGAAGTAATCCGTAGCCAGGTGACGCGGGGGACAAACAGGGGGTCATCGTAGCACAACGACCGCCCGGCAGGCAGGGGGTGGGCTGGGAGACTCCGTGGGAGGGAGGGCAGTCAATATGGATGCAGATCGCTTCGTAGACGAACTGGAATCTGGGGCGTAAACCTGTATCACAACAGGACTTAGAAACATGGGGACATGGCATGTCGAGGGCTGGTTCAAACGTGGATAAAGGTCAACCCGTGTTAGCCCCGTCGCCTGCGCCGGGAAAAAGTGGCGGAAACCAGCGTGGTTTCCCGTCGCAGGCGACCGGGCTAACACGAATCGCGGCAGTTATCCAAGGTTCGCTCGACCGACCCCACGCGACGCGAAACCCCGCGGAAGCTGGGGGCGATAGTAACGACCGGGCAGACTGGGGTAGGGCGATATGAAGCTAGGGAGTTTGACGATCAAGAAACATGCGGGTTCTCCTGAGATTTTACCGGTTATTCCTGTTCTGCGGCCGCCCGTTGGCCGATTAGGCAAGTGTGTGGTTCTGCGACCTGCCGCTCGGCGTGTGGTCGAAACTGCCGTCAGGTGGTGTGTGAAGGAGGACAAACAAATGAAGCATGCAGCTTGGACAATTTTGGCAGCTCTGGCCTGGATCGGGGTGATCCCGGGCGCTGATGCCGTTGCACAGGAGTTGGTTCCGACACCGGTCCCCTTATTGGGCTCGGGCGAATCCCAGCCGGAGGCCGACGAGACACCGATCACAGCGGAGGTGATTGACGGCTCGAGTTGGCTTGACGATGGGATCTTCAGCGAGCTCGAGGACGGACCGTGCTGCGCAGTCTGCGGAGAGGGCAAGGGTTGCCCGGCCAACTGGTACTTCGACCAGGGCATCCGCGTACTCACGCGAGGCCGCCCCCGGGGCCGCTTGGTTACCTCCGAGTTATCCAGCAACGGCGCCGTGCTGATTCCCCTGATCGGGATCCGGATGCTCAGCTACGACGTGGCGGCGGGCTACCATGCCACGATCGGGCGTTACCTCGGTTGCGACACGGAGAACCGCGATCACTTTGCCGAGTTCACCTATTGGGGAATGAACGACTGGCGCGAGTCGCTGTCGCGAAACGGCGGACGGTTCACCTACAGCCACACGATTGATGACCCGGACAACCCCGGTACGCCTATCCAGGTGCCGTTTTTTCAGGGTGGAGCCCTGTTTGTCCCGTTCGCCGCCTCGGTTGGCGGTTTCAACCGGGCCGATTCGCACTCGTTGTACGCCACCTCCAGCATCAATAACTTCGAGTTGAACGTTCGACTGGTTCCACGCGTTACCGCCGACCGCTCCGTGTTGCACCGCGGAAGATGGCGGCACGAGTGCCAGCCCGGATGGTCCTTTTCGTATCTGTTCGGACTGCGGGTCACGTCGATCGACGATTCCTTCGCCCTGCGGAGCACCGGCTCGGTCTTCGACGTAGACGTTGACGGCAACCAGACCTCGCCCGCGGTGGATATCTCGGGAGACTACTTCTCGAAAACGCACAACGACATGTTCGGCATGCAGTTCGGCATCGAATTGATGCACCGGAAGTGTAAATGGCAGTGGGGTTTTCGCAGCAAGTTGGCCCCGTTTATCAACTTTGCCGATGAAACTTCGATTGTAACCACCGACGCCACCGCCGATCCGTTCGTCGCTACCGACATGAACGTCTTCCACACCGCCCGGGCCGATAGCGCCGCGGTGATCGCAGAGATCGGCGCCACGGCCCGCTATAAGCTGCGCCCGGATCTGATCGTCAGTGCGGCCTACGACCTGATGTGGATATCCGGGTTGGCGCTGGGTGCCGAACAGATCCAGTACACGGACACTCCGGTCGCTCGAATCAGCGACAACGGCACCATCCTGTACATGGGCCTGACGATGAACATCGAGTGGATGTGGTAAGCCGAGCGGAGTCTCTTTGGGTCTGCCACTCCCCGTCTTTCGGGTGAAAACGCACCCATACCGGGGTATGCCCCCTTCTCTAGTCGGGTCGGCTTCGACCGGTTGCCGAAGGCTTTCCGCTTGGGCAAGGCGAAACGGCTAGCCAAGCCGCAACGAGCGGGAGGCTTGCAGCGAAGGAATCGACCCAGAATGGTCGATGCGGCCATAGACGAGGTCCCTGCCGGCAAGTAAGCTAGATCTATTGAGGATCTAAGCCACATCCGGGGTATCGGTGACGCGTGGCCGACGGAGCGAAACGCGCCGCCACGCCGTACCCTTGGACCAACGATTCGGTTGCGTGATGCGTGACGGTTTGCGCCTACCCTGGCCGCCCGAACCCTCCGCGCGGCCCTTGCCATGCCGGTCATCCCATGAGTCAATCGTTTTTCGCCCGACGAAGCTTCTCCATCATTGTGGTGGCCGTCTTTTTCATGCCCTTTCTCTGGATGGGTTCAGTAAGGGCATTGAAGAGCAACCGCAACGACGTCAAGGACTGGCTGCCGAGCCACTTCGAAGAGACGAAGCTCCATCGCGAGTTCCAGAAGTTCTTTCCCCACGAACAGTTCGTGCTGGTAAGCTGGGAGGGTTGTACGCTCGAGGACGACCGGCTCGAGCTCCTCGCCCGTAAACTTGAGACCTACGATCCCAGCCTCAAAAAACTCGGCATCACCGGCAGTTTGGCCAAGATTCTGGAGGCCAATAAGCTGAGGACCCTGCGGGAGATCGAGGAGCATCCCAACGTCCGATCGATCGACGGGGTCGGGCCCGAGGAAGGCATCCGCATCACCAAGGCAATCAACGACTGGGTTTCGCCGTTCAAGAGCCCCGTGTTGACCGGCCGTCGGGCCATCGATGAACTCAAAGCCAACTACCCCGATCTCGAAGACGAAGAGGTTTTCTACCGGCTGGAAGGTTCGCTGATCGGCAAGGACCACGACAAGACCTGCCTGGTGGTCACGCTCTCCGAGTCGGCTAAGGGAAAGCAACTCCGCGAGACGCTCGAAACCATTCGCAACTTTGCTGCCGAGTGCAGAATCGACGTCGAGGCCGGCGAACTGCACATGGGCGGGCCCCCGGTCGACAACGTGGCCATCGACATCGAAGGAGAACGCACCCTGATGCGGCTGGCCGGGCTCTCGGCCGTCGTCGGATTGGGGGTCTCCTGGCTCTGCTTCCGCAGCGTGCGGTTGACCTTCCTGGTCTTTTTCTGTGCGATCCTGGCCGCCGGACTCGGAATGGCCGGCGTCCATTTCACCGGCCTGCTGGCACCAGCCTTAGGCATGAAGGAGATTGGTGCCCGGTATGGCACGTGCGACGCTATCCTGCTTTCGATGCCCTCGTTGGTCTACGTTTTGGCCATCTCCGGCTCCGTCCATATCATCAATTACTACCACGATTCGGTGCGCGAGTACGGACTGGAAGGTGCCCCGGAACGCGCCTTGCGCCAGGGCCTGGTCCCGTGTGCCCTGGCGGCGTTCACCACGTCGCTGGGGTTGGGCTCCTTGTTGGCCAGCCACCTGATCCCCATTCAGAAGTTCGGCGTGTATTCGGCCTGGGGAGTGCTGGCTACGCTGACCCTGCTGTTTCTCTTCCTGCCCGCCTGCCTCTACTTTTTTCCGTCGCGCGACCTGGTCCGGCAAGACCGATCCGATCGGCGCGAACCCGAGGAAGTGTCGAATTTCGGCCGCTTCTGGCTCGGCGTCGGACGCTACATCACCAAGCATAACGGTCTGGTGGCCGTCGGTTGCCTCGTGGTGATGGCCTTTTTCGCCATGGGCCTGCGATACAGCAACACGTCGGTGAAGCTGATGAAGCTCTTCTCACCCGGCGCCCAAATCATCGAGGACTACACTTGGCTGGAGAAACACCTCGGTCCGCTCGTGCCGATGGAAGTGGTGCTCCGGGTCGATAACTCGAAGTGCAGGTTGAACACCGTCCAGCGGATGCGAATGGCCCGCGACGTCGAGCACGCTATCGAAGAGCAGCTCAGCAAGGACGTCGGCGGCGCGCTCTCGGGCGCTACCTTCGCCCCCGACATCGGGGTGACCCCCGCCGATGCGGCGCACCGTCTCAACTGGAGCTTCCGCGACCTCAGGTATCGCATCACCGGCCGCTTCATCGACAAGAGCCGCTGGAAGTTCAAGGACTACCTCCAGGTCGACGGCGAAGCGACCCTCGAAGAACTCGGCATCCGCGGCGATCTGGCCGAACGACTGAAAGCCAAGGAACTCGACAGCTTCCGGAAACTTTACAGCCACGACGGAGAAATCGCCTCGATCGACGGAATTCGACCGGAAGAGGCCGACGACGTCCAGGAGGCCATGGATACGTGGCGGGCCGGCAACGGCACCGAACTCTGGCGAGTCAACGTACGCGTTTGGGCACTAACCGATCTCGACTACAGCGTGTTTATCCACACCTTGAAGGAGAAAGTCGAGAAGGTCCTGGATGAGAAGTATCGCAAGCTCTCGAAGGACGAACTCGCCGCGGGCGTCAAGCCGATCGAAGGCGTCGAGGTCCAATACACCGGTCTGGTCCCCTTGATCTACAAGGCCCAGCACGAACTGCTCAACGGCCTGTTCACCAGCCTGAAATGGGCCTTCGTGCTGATCGCGATCGTCATGATCGTGGTCTTGCGGAGTCCCTTGGCCGGGCTGGTCTCGATGATCCCCAACATTTTTCCCGTCGTCGTGATCTTCGGGGCCATGGGATGGATGGGGATCCTCATCGACGTCGGTACGATGATGACCGCCAGTGTGGCGCTGGGGGTGGCCGTTGACGATACGATCCACTTTCTTACCTGGTATCGCCGTGGGCTCGACGAAGGTCGCGATCGCAAGGGGGCGGTTATGCTGGCCTACGAGCGGTGTGCCACCGCCATGTCGCAGACCACGTTGATCGGCGGCCTGGGGCTGGCTGTCTTCGCCTTCAGCACGTTTACGCCCACGCAGCGGTTCGGCTACCTGATGCTCGCCCTGCTGGCCGCTGCCCTGGTCGGCGACCTCATCTTCCTGCCAGCGGTGCTATCGAGCCCGATTGGCCGTTTCTTCCGCTCGCGCCGAAGAATCTCCGACCTGCCGGACGACAGCGACGACGATGGCCAACTGATCGCCGTACCGATTGACGGTGGCTCGCCGAGCATGCCCGATCGCGGCAACTCTTCTCGCCAATCGAACAAAGCCTCGTAATTCGATTCAGCCCGTCTCACCAAAGCGGCTGCGCTGGCACCACCACTACGGGCTATATGCGAACCATTCTTTCTGATGGTTCGCGCACATAAAGTCCTTGCAGCCGGTCTCGATACCCCCCTGTAGTGCTGTTGTCGCTCGCACCACCCGGGGAGTTTCTGTGTGAATCTAGCGAGTCTTGGGTGGCAATTCCTTGGCAATCTGGGGGAACTTGATTATCATACAAGCTGGGCCGGCTGCACGGAATCAGCAGGATAGGGACGCAAGGCTGCACGGGGGACTTGTGACTGCACCAATGAGGCAGCACCCATGACTCACAGTAGTAACGTAGCTTCTCTGTCAACTGCCGTTTCGTCTCTGTGGAAACACACGTTCGGCCGCCGACGCGTCCCGGTCGCACGTAACAGACGAACTCGGACGTTGCGAATCGAGCCGTGCGAACAACGTCAACTGCTCGCGGTTGGCGGGCCGGCCTCGATCGACGGAGTCATCTTCGACGACCTTACCGGCGACGGCTTCACCGGCGATGACGTACCCACCGGCGGCGTGACGATCGAGCTCTACGCCGATGGCGGCGACGGCATCTTCGACGGCGTGGACGATGTCCTGGAAGACACGCAGGTCACCGCGCCCGTGACCGGTGCGTACACGTTCGACGGTCTCCCCTTGGGCCGATACTACATCCAAGAGCAAGTTCCGGCGGGCTACATGCAGACGGCCGGACCCGACTATTACACGTTCGACGTGATCGCCGGACAAGTCTTCTCGGGCAGCAGCCTGATGATCGATCCGTTCGACGGGCCCGACCCGTCCGACAGCTACTTCATCAGTGCGGTCGACGCCGATCCGCTGTTGATCGAAACGACCGACGCCTCGATCCTTGGCGGCGAGCGGGATCTGCTGGTCGACGTGCTGGGCACGTCGACGCCGATCTCGGCCAGCGGCACGATCGGA
>JABMRB010000545.1 GCA_013202865.1 Candidatus Nealsoniibacteriota bacterium
GGTGGCGATTGCCGCTGCCGCGGTGCTGCTCGGCGTGTTGAAGCAGCAGGCCGACATGCTGAGCGAAGCACCCGACGACGCATTGTACCAGGCCGCCGCCGGGGCGGTTCGCCTGACGGCCATCTTCTCCAGCATTGGCACAGCCAGTTTCGTCGGCATGGGGTTCTGGTTCTGGTGGCTGGGGCGGAAGATCGTCCGTGCGGACCGTTACCCGCCGCCCGGAATGAAGGTGATTCGCGACACGCCCGTCCGCACCGGCGCGGCCGCCGGGCGATTGGCGATTGCCGCACAGATCACCGGCCTGCTGCTGGCGGTTGCCGGGACCGCGGCGATGTGGTACCTTCACCGCGTGGCCACCGCGATGTTGCGGCCCTGACGATACTCGTGGCCCGCGCGCCGCGAACCGACCGACGTGGAAAGCCCCGGATGGAACGCCTAATCAGTTTCTTTGGTCTGCTGGTGATGCTCGCCATCGCGTGGCTGCTCTCGGACAATCGCCGCAAGATGAACTGGCGGCTGATCGCCAGCGGCGTGGGACTGCAGGTGTTGCTCGGCCTGCTGCTCATCGGGAGCCCTCTGAAAGAACAAATGCAGGTGTTGCTCGCCCGGCTGCTCAGCGGGAGCCCTCTGAACGAACGAATTTTCTATATCAGCTTCTTCGGCCTGCTGGTGATGCTCGTCATCGCGTGGCTGCTCTTGGACAACCGCCACAAGATGAAACGGCGGCTGATCGCCGGCTGTGTGGGGCTGCAGGTGTTACTCGGCGTGCTGCTCATCGAGATCTCTCTGAAAGAACGAGTTTTCTACGGAGCTGACAAGCTCATTCGCGGATTGATGGCCTGTTCGGACAAGGGCGCGAGTATGGTCTTCGGCGAGGAGCTCGTCAAAGGCAGCTTCGCTTTCTCCGTGTGTCCGATGATCATCTTCTTCTCGTCGCTGACGGCCGTCCTGTTCCATCTGCACGTGTTGCAGTGGATCGTCAAATGGATGGCCAGGGCGATGGTCTGGGTGATGGACGTCTCGGGTGCCGAGTCGTTGTGTGCTTCTGCGAACGTGTTTCTCGGCATCACCACGGCCCCGCTGACGGTCCGACCGTACCTCGACACGATGACCCGCTCCGAAATCATGGCCCTGATGGTCGGCGGGATGGCGACGGCCGCCGGCAGCACGATGCCGATCTACGTCAAGTATGGAGCCCAACCGGGACACCTGCTGGTGGCGTCACTGATGTCGGCCCCTGCGGCCTTGGTCGTTGCCAAAATCATGGTTCCGGAAACGGAACAATCGTTGACCAAAGGTATGGTGAAGGTTGAGATTCCCCGGGAAGCGGCCAACGTGTTCGACGCCGCCTGCCGCGGCGCAGCCGACGGTCTGAAGCTCGCGCTGAACGTGGCCGCGATGCTGATTGCCTTCATTGCCCTGGTCTACTTGGTGGACTGGATCCTCCTGCCAACCGGACGCTTCCTTGCCGAACCGTTGACGCTGAAGCAAATCTTCGGCTGGCTGGGAGCTCCTTTGGCGTGGGTGATGGGTATCGAGTGGCGGGAGGCACAACAGGTAGGTGTCTTGTTGGGAGAGAAGACGGCCGTTAACGAAGTGGTCGCCTTCATTAGTCTCGGGAAGCTTCAGGACACGCTTTCGCCCCGCTCGTTCACGATTGCTACTTACGCCTTGTGCGGGTTTGCCAACTTCGGGTCGATTGCGGTGGTCATCGGCGGCGTCGGCGGCCTGGCTCCGGAACGCCGCAAGGATTTCGCCCGCTATGGCTTCCGTTCCATGCTCGGCGGTGCGCTGGCTGCGTTCATGACCGCGTGCGTTGCGGGGATGCTCATCTAGACGGCTACTCTCCGCCGATCCGCGCAATTGCCGCTTCCGCGGCCTTGCGGACCTCCGGCTCCTTGTCCTCGAGAAGCTTCTCCAGCGCGGGAACAACGTATCGCGACTGCCGGCCCACCGCACCGAGCGCCTCGGCGGCGGCTTCGCGGAGCCACTTGCTCTGCCGCCCAAGGGCCAACGCCAACGCGGGAACGGCGTCGGCTGCCTGCGGTCCCAACTCGGCCAGGGCGTTGGCTGCCGAAACGCTCTCGTGCTCGTCGTCGGCCGATAGCCGCTCGATCAGTTCGCGAACTTCCTCGCCGGCCGCGGCCGCCGATTCTGCGGCAATCGCGTCGAGATTGACTTGATACAACGCCAAGACCGCCGCGCGGCGAACGTCCCGGTCCTTGTCTTTCTCCCGGGCTACGGTCAACGCGGGCACGGCGGCAATCGCGGCCGGTCCGATGCGGCCCAGCGCGACCACGGCGCGGCGACGCGTCAACGGGTCGGCATGTTCAACCATCGGCAGCAAGGCGTCGACCGCCGGCGCCGCCTCCGGGCCGATCTTGCCGAGTGCCTCGATCGTGTACCAGCGGACCCAGCGATTCTCGTCACCGGCGACCGCGGCCAGCCGCTCGACGGCCCCTACCGCGTCGGGCCCCATCTCCCAGAGCACGTTGGCGGCCGCCGCCCGAACGTCCGGTTTCTTCGACGCCAGCGCGTCGGCCAACGCCTCGACCGCCTCCGGGCCGACGCTCGCCAGCGCGCGAATCACGGCCGGGTTGCGCTGGAGCCGATTCTGGCCCTCGGGCACGTCGGTCGTCGCGTCGAGCGCCGCGGCCACGGCCTTTGGCCCCATGGCGACGATCTTCCGGGCCGCCTGCTCCCGAGCCGCCTCGTCGGGACCATCTTTTCTGGAGCCGCCTTTTCTGGAGCCGCTATCGAGTTGCTCGATCCACTCCGCCTGTGTCGTCGGACCGCCCGGATCGTCCCCGCGGGTCACCCGCTCGCGGAGCAACCGGGCACCGAGCACAACCGCGATCAACGCGATCAGGAAGCCGGCCACACCCAACAGCGCGACAATCACCTTGCGCGACCCGCGAGTCTCTTCCGTCGATTCCATTGGCATGGTCGCAGTTATTTGCGAGGCAAGACCTTGGCTTAGACACGTGACGATGGCGACACTTTAGCCTTTATCAGAAGCGCAATTGCCACTCCGCAACCAACTCCGATGCCGCCAAAGATGCCACCCGGAATCACGCCCGACAAACCAAGCGATCGTCGAATCACAAGGGCTACAAAGTAGCCGGCAACGGCAAACGCAAACATGACCAATTGCCACAGTTGACTCTTGGGCTGCGGACCAGTCGACTCTTCTCTGCCCTCGGACGGACGTGATTTGTATGGACTCTCAGGTTTATCGTTCATCGCGGCCTCCTACGCCCGAAATCGTGTGGATTTCCAGGTCCCCGCCGAGTCACATGGTGGGCACGCCCAGAACAACCACTCTCGCTAATCGAGCCATGCCACAAATCTAGCAGAACCGCCTGCCTGTGGTCAACAGTTATGCATGGTGTCACCCATCCGGCTTCGCATGTCAGGGCTTGCCCTGACCTACCGCGGTGCGTTGCACGCACCCTACAGTCTATCGGTAGCCGTCTTGCTGAGCGAGAGGATGTCGCGACCCCCCCGTTCTTCGGGGGTTGACCGAGGCATGGAAACCGACTATAAGTTCATGCAGTCGGAGGTCTCGAACGTGCTGGAACAAGTCACTCTCTACGTGGTGGTCGACGACGACCAAACTCGCCATATTGAAGCGGTCTGCACATCGGCGGCGGAGGCTCAGCAGACGCGACAGCAACTGCTCCGCAAGGCCGCCTCGGTAGAAGTGCCCGGGCTGTGCGCCGTTGGGCTGAGCATCCATGCGATGAACGCCACGTTTCCCGGCAACCGTTACCGCCTGGTCTACGGCACGCCCAAGTCACGGCCGAAGACCGTGTTGGAGGTGCCTGCGTTTCGGTTCTCGCCGCTGACAAACACCGACGCCCACAGCGAGGGATACCTCTATCCCGACGACTTGTTCGTTCAGCGTAGCGAGGCATTGGCGATCGCCGCCGAGCACAACACCCTGCAACTGCAACGAGCCGACGGCGGAGAGCTCGATTGGGTCGTGGTGGTCGAGATCGGCGAGCCGCTCTGGCGCCGTTACCGTAGCGAGTGCATGGTCCGAGGCAGCGTCGGTTGGGAGGAAACCGATCTGGTTCGACCGGTCCGCGTTGTCCATCCCACCGAAGAGGAAGCAACCGCAGGAGAGCCAAAGTGAAGGTGCTCGGCATATCCGGCAGCCCCCGGAAAGACGGCAACACGCAGATTCTGATCCAAACCGCGCTGGACGTGCTGCAAGAGGAGGGCATCGAGACGGAGTTGCTTTCGCTGGCCGGGCGGCCGGTGAAGCCGTGCGTCGCCTGCGGCGGGTGTGCCAAGGCCGAGGGGATCCGTTGCGTGCAGGAGGACCCGGCCTTCGAGGGCATCATCGACCGGTTCATCGAGGCCGACGGCGTACTGGTCGGCTCGCCCGTCTACTTCGGCTCGGCCACGCCAGAGATCATGGCCCTGTTGGACCGCGTCGGCTACGTCTCCCGCAGCAACGGCAACTTCCTGCGTCGCAAGGCGGGGGCGGCGGTCGTGGTGGCACGTCGGGCAGGTCAGAACTTCACCTTCGCCCAACTGAACTACTTTTTCCTGATCAGCGAAATGATCGTCCCCGGCTCCACCTACTGGAACATCGCCTTCGGCCGCGAAAAAGGCCAAGTCGCCAGCGATCAGGAAGGGCTCGATACGGTCAAGACCCTGGCAAAGAACATGGCGTGGTTGTTGCGGAAGTTGGGTGGATAGGCACGGGCAGAACAATATGCGACGGATGCTGCTTCGACAGATGCAACGTGTTGGTGGCCACGCGGGTTTCCTTGTCGGCCCGCAACGGGTGCCCCGTGTTCGGATTCGGGTCGAAACGTGGGGCGTTTGACGACGAAATTGCTACGCGAATCTTGTGCCCGCGGTTGAACACGATCGACGTACACCATAGGTCGACCGTCAACTCATACACCTCGCCCGGCTCGATCAGACTCTCCCGCTCGAACGACTTGCGGAATCTGGCCCGCAGAATCCCGTCGGTCAGCAGCATGGATCGGCCATCGGGATAGACGTCGGTCAGCTTGACGGTGAAATCGGTGTCCGTACAGTCCGACGAGACGTAGAGCTTCGCGTGTAGCCGCCCGGTAACCTCCAGCGGCTTGTCGAGCAGGTCGCTGGTGAACAGCAGCACGTCGGAGCGCGACTCGATCTTGCGCTGGTCCATCGGTCCCTTGGGCATGTTGAGGTTCTGCCCACCGACGGTCGGTACCGGGTTGCTGGGATCGTACTTGTAGGAGAGCTTCTCGTCGGCGCCGGTCGGCCGCTTCAGCCGCAGGCCCCCGTCGGCGTGAAGGTAGGCGCGGGTCGGCTTCGACGGCGGCGGCCACCGCTCGACGCTCCGCCAGTAGTTACCCGGCGCGTCCCGGTCGGTCGGATCGCCCATCACGTAGTAGTTTACCGGCTTGTCGTTCTCCGCGCCGTTGTCGATTCCTCGGACGAAGTGGTCGAAGAATCGGTACGGCGAGGCGCCCGGCGGCTTCTTCTCGGCGCTGGGCGGATACTTCAGCTCGTCGAACCGGCCGTGGGCGATCGGCCCGATCACCAACCGGCAGTTGCCTCGCGCCCGGGGGCCGCCGCGGGTGTGGATGTTCTGAAACGAGTTGATCGTGCCTTGCAGGAAGATGTCGTACCATCCGCCGGTGAACATGCCGGGCGCATTGACGCGGTCGGCGCGAGCCTCGGGGTTCAACTCGCTCCAGAGCTTGTCGTAGGTGGGATGTGCCAACAGGGTTTGCAGGTTCTTCGGGCCGAACCGGTTCCCCTCGAGCCAGCCCTCGACCAAGGCCTTGCGAAACGCACCGCCCTGATAGGCAGCCTGCGTGTACATATTCGAGAAAGCGACCGCCACGTTCTGGGCCGTCAAGGCCGCCGGGGCGTCCGGGGCCAGCATGTTCTGCGAGATCCCCATCGCCGACGCACCCCAGGTAGCCACCTTGCCGTCGCACCAGGATTGCCCGGCGATCCAGTCGATCGTGTCGTGCCCGTCGCGGCGTTTGGCCCAACCGTCGTTGTGAAACACGACCGCATCGTCGCCTTGCGACTCGAACCGGCCCCGCATGTCCTGCACCACCAGGACGTAGCCGTGTTGATGCGCCGGGGTGGCCATCCGCTCCAACGGGTTCTTCCCGTAGGGCGTGCGGATCAAGATCACCGGCAACGGGTCCTTGGCATCGGGCGGCACGTAGACGTCGGTCGCCAGCCGTGTGGCGTCGCGCATCGCAACCATCTGTGTGCGTTTCTCCGCCGCAGAGGCCGCAGCCGAAACGACCATCGCCGCCGCCACGAGAAACGCCGTTGCAATCATTGTCGTGCGCTGCCGGTCGAACAAGGAGCGAATTCGCATGGTGACCTCCATTGATGCAAGCGGCTACAACCTCTCGCTGCCAGACTCTGCCTGGGAACGCACTGCAACGGAGGCTCTGCCTCCATCGTCCCTGAGCTAGCGTTGCCTGTTCTGAGACCGCAACTTCCGCCTGGGCGAGGCGGAGCCTCGCGATGCGATATTAGACCAACCTCAGCCAGCGCAGTCAAGAAAACGGGTCCGCCAATTGCGGACCCGTCTCGATGCAGTAATGCGGAATTGCCGGCCAATGCCGCGATGCGATTCAATATGGCAAATAAGTAACGCCGTCGCGTGGCAACACGATCAACGGTCCGCCTACGCCGCTCCACTGGAACGGGTGGACCGAGTTGTTCGACCGCCAGCCGGGCGAATAGTCGCCGTGCCACGGATCCGGACTGGCGTGCGGCCGCGCGTTCGAGAACCCGAACCACTTCATTGCCGCGATCCGGTGTTGCCGCTGCGTCGCCCGAAACTCGGCCTTTTTGCGAACCGCCATCTTCGGGTCCTGGTAGTCGTTGCGGTACTGCTCGTAGAACCACATCTCGGGCGTGGGCGGTACTTCACCGGGCGAGATACTCGGGTTCAGTGCCACACGCGTGCCCGGGCGGTCCTGTGCCGACGCGGGCAAGGCGAGAAAGATAAGCGAAATACCGATCACAAACGAAATCCACCTCATGCGAGATCCTCCTTTCGGTCCAAACCGTCCCCCCCAGGGGACCGCAAGATGAGAACGCCTATTGAGGAATTCGGTCGCCAGAGGCAGGTGGGATTAGACCGATTTTGCCGATTGTTCGGCGCTGTGTTGTTCGGCGCTATGTCAGATTGGCCGGCGGCACGAACGACTCGTACTCCCGCCCGCCCCCGCGAACTACCAGCACGTAGAGAAGGCCGCCCTTGCACCAGGACGCGGTCACACAGCCTGCTGTGCCCGGGGCGGGCGCTCGGGGCGGTGCGTTGCGCAGACCGGGGAGCGTGCAGCCGACCACGTAGAGGGTCGCCGTGCGGCCCTGCCGGTCGATCATATCGTAAGCCACGCCTGAGGCTCCGAACATTTTGACGTTGCGCCACTGCATCCGAACGGACGGAGGCAGGGCCATGCCGCGGCTGATCGGGAACTTCTGTAGCACATCGTCCGTGACAGCCTGGCCCTGCTCGGGCCATTGGCCGTTGTTGGGCCAATCGCTCTGGAATGCGTCGATGGCCTGCTGCCGAGCGGCGGTTTCCGTCAGATCAATATCCGGCGGCTGAAGAAACACGGCGAGACTCACCGCGACCGCGGTTACGGTCGCACCGATGCCGACGACCTGGAACCAGCGGCGAGACCGCGGCTTTGCGACGGTAGCCGGCTCTGCCGGGTCGACGGGGGCGGCAGCCAACCGCTCAAGAATTCGCTGGTCCAACCCCTCGGGCACGGGCACGTCGCAGAAGGCCTCTGTGATGCTCGCGTCGGTCTGCTGCAATCGCTCGTAAAGTTCGGCCAACTGCGGATCGTCCGACAACCGCTCGGCCAGCGGCGTCAGCGCAGGATCGGCCACGTCGTCGCTGCCGCGACACGCCTCGATCGCCTCCAGCAGACGCTCATCGGCATTGGGCCGGTTGTCCATGACGTGTCCCTTACTCAGTTTCTTTGCTCAGGGCGTGGTACTCGGTTGCTCTCGGTCGCTTTGGGCTTCTTCGGCGGCAAATAGTTTCTCTCGCAGGTGCCCTTTGGCCCGGGCAAGGCGGCTCATCACGGTGCCGATCGGCATGTCCAGCTTCTCGGCGATCTCTTTGTACGAGCATTGCTCGAAGTAGAACAACACCAGTATATGGCGAAATACCTCGGGCAATTTGTCCAGCGCCTGCTGGAGCCGCTCGCGATCGATATCCTCCGATTTGGGGGGTTGGGCCGGGATCGTGTCGACGTTCAACTGCAGGTTGGCGGCCGCGGTGGGCCGCTGTCGCTGCTGCGATTTGAGGAAGCAGTTCCTCAGGATCGTAAACAGCCAGCTCTTCGCACTCTCCACTTTACGCAATTGGCCCAGTTTCTGCTGAGCCACCAAAAACGTCTGCTGCGAGAGGTCCTCGGCGTCGGGAACCGACCCGCTCAGGCGGTAGGCATAGCCAAAAACGGCCCGATGGTGCTCGCTCACCAACTCGGCAATATTCACGTTGGGCCGTTCGTCGGCCATACGAGCCCTCTAACTTGGAGGCATAAGGCAGCGGATTTATTCCCCAGCTTACCCGGAATTCGCCCCAAACCGGGAATTCTTCCTGAAATTCTACCCGCCGGGGAATAAATTCACAGGGGATGGTATCTAACAAGCAACCTGAGCGGGAATGTCTCCTGCCAGGAGGATCCTGTTTTCCCTAGATCTAGGAGTTTTGGAATGAAGTATCTTGCAATGTTTCTGATGCTGTTCAGCGTCGCGTTCTTCGCCATCGGTTGTAACGGTGAAACGGACGAGACGCCCGCCGCCGACGACGCGCCCGCGGCCGGCGATGACACGCCCGCGCCTGACGACACGCCCGCGCCTGACGACACGCCCGCGCCTGACGACACGCCCGCGCCTGACGACACGCCCGAGCCGCCGATCGACTGACCGGCTACGAGCCCAATCTGCTCCGGGCCCCGTAGTCCGGCATGTTTGGGTTTGAATCGATCGAACCATCGACAAGAGGGATGCGAGCAATCGTATCCCTCTTGTCATTTCTTGAACACCCTGGTTTGTAGTGACCGCATTCATGCGGTTTGGTCGCGTTGGGGTGGTTGAGGCAAAGCGTCGGGTGGCTGGGGCAAAGCGCAGCGGTGCCCCAGTGGCTATGGGA
>JABMRB010000546.1 GCA_013202865.1 Candidatus Nealsoniibacteriota bacterium
CGCGTTGCCGAAATTCGCTCGCAACGCGGCCCAGTCGCTCAGCCAGACCTTGTCGTCGACCCAGGGGTCGAAGTTGCCTTCGGTCCAGGTCTTGCCGGTGCCCGTGTTGCCGAAGTTGGCACGCAACGCGGCCCAGTCAGTAAGCCAGACCTTTCCGTCGCCGTCGGCATCGCCGCCCAGCGCGACGAACACGTCGAGTTCGACGGTTGTGGTATGCGCCGGGATAGTGGTCGCGGGCTTGTAATCGACCTCCCGCAGGAAAGCACCCTGACCGATGTGCGAAGAAGCATCAGCCGCGGGCGCCGGTACCACACTCTCGAACTCGTTGTTGTAGAGCACGTCGGCATCCGAGTCGTAATAACCGATTTCCCCCTCAGATCCCTTGGCAACGACCGTTAGCAAGGCGTTGGCCGGGGTGTTGGCGTCAGCACGCTCGATCCCGGTTACAGTGAGCGTGCCACCGAGCTGCAGCGCACCGTTGACGAGGTCGATCTTGTCCGCCACGGCACCGGCCGCAGCCATGCTCACCTGGGCGTTGAAGTTCGCGCTGGTGTCCAGTGCCAGTTCGCCGCCGCCGTTGAGGGTCAACGTGCCGATGCCGCTGTCGCCGCCGACGTGGAGTTCGCCGCGGACCTCCATTTCGCCGTCAAGTGTTACACCGTCGGCGGCTGAAACGTCGGCAAACAGGAATTGGGCACCGGAGAGCGTCAGCGTAGTGGCCGGCTGCGGGCCCTCCGGGTTTTGGACGGTCAGGTTGCCGAGGGTTACCAGGCCGATGGCTGCCGCGATCTCGGCGTCCTGCGTCACGACGACGTCCATGGTGCTCACCTCTGCGGATTGCGGGAAGATTTGCTCCACGATCTGCAAACCGGTCATTCCACCGCCCGGATTGCCGGTCTCGATCTGCTCGAGCGTGAAGCTGGGATCGCTCATCAACGAGAAGACGGCGTAGCTTGCAGTCGGCTTGACGTCGCCGACGAGGTCCTCGGTCAGAATGTACTCACCGGTGGAACTCATCGACGTGTAGAAGAACTCCTTGTCGCCGATCTTCACCCGCGACGTTGCGTTGCCGTTGCCTTCGGAGCCCATATAGGCGAAGACGGCGTAGTTCTCGAAGGGGACTTCCGACACGGTGGCACTGGCGCCGCGGTCAAGATAGCCGTGGAGCATCCTCTGGTCCGGCGTCCCACCCGCTCCGCCTTGCCAGATAACCGTGTCATCCCAGGTCACGTCCGCGGTCGTGACGGTCCCCGAATCGTCGAGCAGGTCGCTGATTCCCACCGCCTGTTGCGCCTGATCGGCAGCATTCCAGTTCGCTCTCGGGATGAAGCCGGCGACGTCGGTTGGGGCCAGTGCGCCGTTGGCGGGAGCGAAATTCACCGCGATCGAGTTTCCAGGCGTCCAGGGCCCGCCGTCGATCGTAAGCGTGCCGCCGTTGGAGAGCGTAAGTTCGCCGCCGAGCAACGCGTTGGCACTGCGGGCCTCGAACGTGTGGCCGCCTTCGATCAGGAAGGAGACGTCTTCACCCACCTGCAACCGCTCACTGATGACGGCCGTCGCGTCACCCGTGTCGACTGAACCGCCGGTAAGGATCACCGAACCGACGTGTACGTCGGCGGTCAAGCTCACGGCACCGCCGCTAACGTGCAACCCCCCCACGTCGCCGCCGCCGGAGAGCACGACGTTACCTTCCGACACATCGAGGGTTCCTTCGCCTGCGACGGGACCGATCACCTCGAGGGTGTAGTTGCCCGTCGATCGCAGTTGCAGCGTGGCGTCGGTAAGGACGGTCACGCCGTGGTCCGGGACGCTGCCGACTTGGACGGTCATACCGGCGGGATGCGCGCCACCGACGGCGCCGGAGCCGGCCGTCAGGATGCCCGAAGAGGTCTCGGTGACGGCAACGTCCCATGCCACGGGCGAGGTGTCCGTTTCGTTGGCGGCAAGTACGAGTTCGCCGTCGCCCACTTGCAGCGCCGCGGTGCCGAACGGATCTTGGCCGGGCAAGCCGATCAGCCGTCCCTGACGCACGTCGAAGGTGGCGGCCTGCAGATTCGTGCCGGCATCTTGCAGGACCAGATCGTTTTCGCCGGTCTTAAAAATGCTCACCGCCGCGGCGGAGCCGTCCAGCGGGCCCAGCCGCGTGCCGATTCCCGGGTTGATGCCCACCTCGGTGACGTCCTGGTTGAGACTGATCGTGGTCGACTTGAAGCGGACTTTGCTCATACCGTCCGTCGACAGGGTGCCCTCGCTGAGAACCAGGTCACCGAGAAGAACCTCGCCCCGATAGCTCAGGTCGAGCACCGAATCCTCGGTTACCGCGACGTTGAGGTGGCTGATATCCACGGCGGGAGCCGATTCCGTTTGCACGATTTGCAGGCCTGTCAGCCCGCCGCCCGGATTGCCGGTCTCGATCTGCTCGATCGTGAAGGTACTGCCCACTAACCCGAAGCCAGCATAGCTTGCCGTCGGCTTGACGGCGCCGGTGGAGTCATCGGTTAGGACGTAGGTTCCGTCGGTGGCTATCGACGTGTAGTAGAACTCCTGGTCGCCGATTTTCACCAACGGGGTCTGGTTGCCGCCGCTGCCTTCAGAACCCATGTACGCATAGACGACGTAGTTATCGAAGGGGATCTCCGACACGGTAGCGCTGGAACTGCGGTCGAGATAGCCGTGCATCATCCTCTCGTCCGGCGTTGCACCGGCACCGCCCTGCCAGATAGTAGCCTCATCCCAGGTCACGTCGGCGGTCGTGGCGACGCCCGAATTGTCGAGCATCTCGCTAACTCCAGTCTGCCGATCTGCCTGGTCGGCGTTATTCCAGTTCTCCGCGGGGAAGAAACCGGCCGTGTCGGTCGCATCCAGTGAACCCATGCTGGGAGCGAAGTTTACGCTAATGGCCGGTCCGGTGATGGCCAACGGGCCGGGCGACGGCAAGGTCAGCGAGAACTTCCCGCCGGACAACAGCAACTCGGTCGCCCCGCCAAGCGAGGCGGCGCCGTTGACGGCAAGTGTGCCATCGCGGGCTTCGATCGTGGCTTGGGTCATGTTACTCAATTGGTTCGTGCCACCGGCCTCGAAGAGGACGCTGCCGGGGCCCGTCTTGGCAAAGTTGAACGCCGCGGCAGGCGCACTGCCGTCGACCGTGCCGTAGACCGTATCGATCTGCGGGTCGATTCCCACCGTGTTGCCGGTCGCGCTGGCATCGACGGTCGTTCCACCGCTGAAGACCACGCTTTGCGCAGCACCAGTGGTGGTAAGGATGCCGCTCTCGGCAAGCTTCAGTGTGCCGAACGTCGCCAGGGAGCCAGCCATCGCCTCGAGCGTGGAATTGGGCGTGCTGACCGTGACGTTGGTCGTGGACAGGTCTAGGTCTTCGATTGACGAATACTTCCGAGTGAGGTAGCCGTTGACGTCGGCCACCTCCTGCCCGGTGAGTACGGTGTTGTAGACGAGGATCTCGGCGTAATCGCCGTCCCAGCACCGGGAGGCCCAGCCGTCGCGGTCTCGCCCGATGTAATCTGCCGGCACGCCGCCGGTGGTCTGCAGGGAGACGACCGAGAGCTCGGTGGGAACTTGGGTCGTGGTTCCGTCGATGACCTCGCCGTTGAGTTGGGTCACGCCGTCGACGATTTCAGAGGCACCCCATGCAGTGGCCCAGAATGTCTTGTCGACACCGCGGTGGAAATGGGAAACATCCTCGCCGTCGCTGTGTCCCAGCAAGGGCCTAAAGTCCGTCGGGGCGTCGGCGTCCTCTTTCAGGACCCAGAACGCCGTGCGGATGTCGGTGATCTCGGGAAAACTAAAATAGTCGTTGTTGCCGTCGAATCGGACCACCGGATTGAGGCCCGTGTCGACGTAGTGTACCTCGCCGTGGCCGGTGGCGTTGTTGTTGCTGCCGGAGAGGTCGCCCCACGTGCCGACCGATGCACCGTTTGCCGGCGAAGTGCCGTTGCCGTTGATGTTTCCGGCATCGAGGTGGAGTTGTAGCCCGGCGATATCCGGCATGGTTCCGGCCTCTTCGCGGAAGGCGGTAACTCTCAGCTTGCCGCCGGCCAGTTCGACCTCGGTGGCACCGCCCAACGGGTCGGCACCCGTCATGGCAAGCATGCCAGCTTCGACCCTGAAGACCGTATTGGCGGCGGCGACGTTGGTGGTGTTCGTGTTGTCGAGGGAGAATGTGCCGCTGCCCCGCTTGGTGAAGACGCGGGAACCGGCACCGCTTTGGGCGTAGGTGGTGCCGACGAGCGCGTTGCCGTTGGCGTCGATCGTGGCGTTGCCGAGCGTGGTGATCTCGCCCAGCGTGCCGCCGTTGCCGACCGCCAGTGTGGCGTTTTGGCCGATCTCAAGTGTGCTGCCTGCCTCGAACCTCACGCGATCAACCACCGAAAGGACTCCGGCGCTTGCCGGGTTCGCGTTGCCGGCGATGGCGATCCCGGCCGCACCGCCGTTGTGGAGCACTTCCAACCGGGAGGCCACGGCGTCGGTTCCAACCACGCTGACGATGTTCTTCTGCACCGTCGTGTGAGTGATTTCGTCCGGTCTCGCGGTAGGCAGGGGCGCCCCTTCGGGCCACTCCCAGTTGCCGGAGTCCCAATTGCCGGCACCGTCGCCGTTCCAGATCAGTGTCGCGACAGAGGCTACGTCGCTCCACGATTGACCGATGCGGATTTCGTCGATGTTAGGATACCCCGGACCGTCCGATCGGCCGTACAGTTGATCGAAAGCATTGTCGCTGGTGAACGTTTCCTGCATGGTCCACTGATCGACCCCCGGGCCGACTCCGGAAAGCCGGCTCGGGTCGATATGGACCAGATCGGTGCCGGTCGCGTAGGCCTTGTACGAGACCGTGTCGTCGCCCGCCGCGCTGGTCGTGAATTGGGCGACCACGAAGTAAGTCTGGCCGTTCGCCGCTCCGATTCCCGACCTGACGGAATCCGCGGAGCTGGGAGCCACGCCGTAATTGAACCCGAATTCAGTGGCACCCCAGAAGTAGTTCTCGCCAAACGAGAGGATGTCGATCCCATCCGTCAGGCCAACCATATTCTGCGTATCGTTCGCATGCACTCGAGAAAGGAAGCTCATGTAATACAGACCGTCTGCCGCGAAATCGAGAGACGTGTCCATCCCCGCGGTTGCCACGCCAGGAAACCATGTACCGTCACCGCTGTTCTTCTCGGCCCACTGGTAGTTGTCACCGTCGCGTGTCGGCTCGAACAGGACGTTCGACGGAAAGAGAAGTGGGCCGTTCGGGCGGTTGATCGTGTCGATCGTGGCGGCCCCGTTACCTGCAGTTCCCCAGGTCCCGACCCCGACGGACGTTCCGCCGCTGTAGCCATTCAAATCGGCAGCGTTAACGCCGTCGGAGAATCCCTCATAGAGGAGCACCGCAGCGCTGGCTTGGCCACCGGCAAAGACCAACACCGCAATTGCCGTCAACGCAATGACTGTTCTCACATTCTTCATCTCATCTCTCCGATTTGGTCAAGGAACGAAAAAGGGGTCAGGACTCTTTTACGAAGCAAAAAGTCGCTGACCTCGTTGCCGTTGGGGGTACCACCGAAAGAATGCACCGGGCGGAAGAACCATCGCCCCTGCTAGGAGCGATCTGTTTTTCGTGCCGGTGGCGACGCTGCCTTGCGGGAAAAGTCGAAAGTGGGCAGAGGCCATTAGTATGTCAGATCAGGATCGAATTGTCAATTTCTCCCCCGCGGTTTGTGAAGTCGCTCTGAAAGGCCCCCGCGTTGGGGGGCTGCCTGTGGCGCGGGGACGTAGTCCACGTTGCAAGGAGGTGCGGCCTGCGTGGAGGCCGTTTGAGGCGAAACACCCCAAGAAGTTGCGGTTCTTTCCGGGATAGATTAGGATCGGGTTGGAGGATAGTCTTGTCCGTGTGCTGCTGCCTCGTCCGGAACCACCCGTAGGCGAACACCACCCCTAGGCTAACACTGTGCCGTTCTCTCGTCCAACGCCGTATTTGCCCAAACGCGGGGCTGCCAAGAGAAGGTCGGCCCGCGGGCGACGCTGCGCAATGGAGACGCTCGAATCGCGGCAGATGCTCGATGCCGGGCCGGTGATCAGCGAGTTTATGGCCGTCAACCATGCGACGCTGGCC
>JABMRB010000547.1 GCA_013202865.1 Candidatus Nealsoniibacteriota bacterium
CGCCCGAGGAGTTCAACCCGGTGGTCGTCGACTTCTATCGCGAGGTCGGTTTTCTGAGCGAGGCGATCGTCAACTACCTGGCCCTGCTGGGCTGGTCGCTGGACGACAAGACGGAATTTTTTAGTATGGCCGAGTTGATCGAGCATTTTTCGCTCGATCGCGTGAACAAAGCCCCGGCCAGTTTCGACCCGCAAAAGCTCTGGGCTTTCCAGGACCACCACATGCAGCAGGTGCCGATCGCCGAGAAGACGGCCATGGTGTTGCCCTACTTGCAGCAGGCCGGCCTGGTCGCCGATCCGCCGGCCGACGCCGACACGCGTAAGATCGAGCAGATCCTGATCGCCGCGGGCGACCGGATCAAGACGTCCGGCGACGTACTCGATTTCGCCGACTTCTTCCTTGCCGACGACGCGTTGCCCTACGACGAAAAGGCGTTGGAGAAACGGCTCCGCAAGCCGGAAGGAGCCGCCGCGTTGCTCGCCAAGTTCAAGACCGTCCTCGCCACGGCCGAGCCGTTCGACGCCGAGACACTCGACAAGCTCCTGCACGAGTTCATCGAAGCCGAGCAGATCAAAGTAGGCCAGCTCATCCACGCGTTACGCGTCGCCACGACCGGCAAAGGCGTCGGCCTGGGGATGTTCGACACGCTGGCTATTCTCGGTAAGGAGAGTTGTTTGCGGCGGATTGAAAGGGCGTTGGAGGCCTGTGCTTGACGACGGTTCTCAGTCGCCCTAAAATTGGGCTGTGGCGGTCCACACGCAGGAAGGGAACGTCAGCCATGGGAAGAATCGTAGCGACCGTAAGGATTGGGAATCTTCAGGACGAGGATAAGAAGGTCACTTGCGATGCATTCGTGGACACGGTCGCGTCGTATATGGTCCTTCCAAGCGCTTGGCGAGAACGCCTGGGCGAGTTGGAGGAGATCGCCACGGTCGATTTGGAGACCGCCACGCAGGAGACCGTGCAAGGCAAGATCTGCGGCCCGGTTCGCATCCAGATCGAGGGTTTTCGACCGATTTACAACGAGGTCCTTTTCATAGAGATGAGTCCCGACAACGGAGAGTACGAACCGCTGCTCGGCTACATTATTTTGGAGCAGTCGCAAGTGGCGGTAGACATGCTGGGGCACCGGTTGGTTCCGGTGAAACGGATGGATCTGAAGTGACATAGCTGAACTTTGTGTGTGAGCGGTCGGACCGGGCGGCCTGCCGAGTGAGACGCGGAGAAACACGCTGGAGAAGATGCATGCGATAGGACGCCCGTTTACGGGCGTTTCCGCGAAGCGGTATTAGGCCCGTCCTTTAGGGCGGGTGAATAGGACGACGCGAACTCCCCGCTCCCACTCCCTGCCCGCCGCTGGAAGCGGCGGGCAGGCAGGGGGAGCGAATCTGTGGCGGCGTCTTAACAACCCGGCGTAAACGCCGGGCCTAATACCGCCTTCGGCGGGAAGGGCCGTAAACGGCCCTGTTTGGAATCAAGATACGGAACCTAGGACTTTCAGAATATGCCCACCACCGACCCCCCCCGCTCCTTGAACTTCATCGAGCAAATCATTGAAAACGACAACACATCCGGCAAGCACGACGGCCGCGTGCATACGCGGTTTCCGCCGGAACCTAACGGGTACCTGCATATCGGGCACGCCAAGTCGTTCTGCTTGAACTTCGGGCTGGCTGAGAAGTACGGCGGGAAGTGTAACCTGCGGTTCGACGATACGAATCCGACCAAAGAGGAGGAGGAATACGTCGAGTCGATCCAGGAGGACGTCCGATGGCTCGGGTTCGATTGGGAGGATCGGCTGCTGTTCGCCTCCGATTACTTCGAGCAGATGTACGAATTTGCCGTCGAACTGGTCAAACAAGGCAAGGCCTACGTCTGCGATCTCGACGCCGAGCAGACCCGGGAGTTCCGCGGCTCGCTGACCGCCCCCGGCAAGGACAGCCCCTATCGCGACCGTACGGTCGAGGAGAACCTCGATCTCTTCACGAGAATGCGCAAGGGCGAATTCCCCGACGGCTCGCGGACCCTGCGGGCGAAAATCGACATGGCCAGCCCGAACGTCAACCTTCGCGACCCGGTCGTCTACCGCATCCTCCATGCGACCCACCACCGCACGGCCGACGCCTGGTGCATCTACCCGATGTACGACTGGGCCCATGGGCTGGAGGACTCGATCGAGCGGATCACCCATTCGATCTGCACGCTGGAGTTCGAGAACCACCGCCCGTTGTACGACTGGTTTCTCGATCAATTGGGCGTCTACCATCCGCAGCAGATCGAGTTCGCCCGACTGAACCTCACCTACACCGTGATGAGCAAGCGGAAGTTGCTGCGGCTGGTCGAACAGGGCCACGTCGACGGCTGGGACGATCCGCGGCTGCCGACCATCGGCGGGCTGCGACGTCGCGGCTACACGCCCGAGACGATCCGCGAGTTCTGCGACCGGATCGGCGTGAACAAGTTCAACAGCACCGTCGAGATCGCCCTGCTGGAACATTGCGTGCGTGCCGATCTCAACAAACGCTCGCCGCGGGTGATGGGCGTGTTGCGGCCGTTGAAGGTTGTCATCGACAACTACCCGGAGGATCAGATCGAACAACTTGACGCGGTCAACAACCCCGAAGACCCCGACGCCGGCACGCGTCAGGTGCCTTTCACGCGGGAGTTGTACATCGAGCGGGACGATTTCATGGAAGACCCGCCTAAGAAGTTCTTCCGGCTCACACCCGGCCGCGAGGTGCGGCTGCGCTACGCCTACTTCGTCACCTGCGTCGACGTGGTCAAGGACGAAGCCACCGGCGAAGTGGTCGAGTTGCATTGCACCTACGACCCGGCCACCCGCGGCGGCGATTCGCCCGACGGGCGCAAGGTGAAGGCCACCATCCACTGGGTCTCGGCCACCCAATCGATCCCGGCCGAGATCCGTCTCTACGACCACCTGTTCACCAAGGAGTTTCCCGAAGAGGCCGAGGAGGGAGAGGATTTCATGGCGAACCTCAATCCCGCGTCGCTCGAACGATTAACCGACTGCCGCGTCGAACCGAGCCTCGCCGGTGCCGAGCCGGGCGCACGATACCAGTTGGAGCGGCAGGGCTACTTCTGCGTCGACCCCGATTCGACGTCCGAGAGCCTCGTGCTTAATCGCACCGCCTCGTTACGCGATACGTGGGCAAAGATTCAGAAAGCACAGCAGAACAAGCCGAAACAGAAACAACCGCGGCGAAAGAAATAGCCGTCTACTGCAACACCTTGTAGACCATGTCGTGTTCGCGGGCTTGTTCGGGCGTCTCGATGCCGACCGACTGACCCTCGGTGACCTCGTCAACCGATTGGCCGTCGATCTCCATCGATTCGATCGTCTGCGTGAAGTCGCTGGTATGGCCCTTGACGTGGATCGTGTCGCCAACAGAGAGCGTGTCCTGCGTGATCTCGATGCCTGCCACGCCGATCTTGGCGAAATAGTGGGTCACTCGGCCGAGTTCTACTTCCGCCATCTGCGGATCCTCCCTTGGCTTGGTTACTGGCAGCGAGGGACGCTGTGTCGCTGGCAGCGCGGGACGCTGTGTCGCTGGCAGCGCGGGACGCTGTGTCCGATCCGGGAGCCGATGACCGTGCCGCGCGTCCTTGCCCGGATAGGCCAACTCCGCGCCGCAGTCGCAACGGACCCGATGACCGAACTGGAACAACGTAACGTCGAAACCCGCCCCACATTGCGGACAGGTAATAGCCATGGCAAAGCACCTCACCCCCCATTATAGCCTACCGATCTTCGTGCGGCAACGGGAATTCTCGCGGAGTTGAGTGGGGAGTGGGGAGTGATCGGAAAACGCCCCCCGACTGCGTTCGGGGGGGTGGAAGTATCGCCAATTCTCTCAAGCCCGCGTGGGTCTCGTGCCTCGACCCACCCTACAAGCCGCACGAAGCCCCTCACCGCGGCAGCTTCCGGTCGTAAAACTGTTCGCCGGCCGGTCGGCGCAAGGGGACTTGCATCCCGTCGGCCGCTTCCAACTCGTCAAAGAGTTGCGTGCGCATCTTGTCGATCAACTCGCGGCAGGCCGGCACCTTGATCAGGTTGTGGCGCTCCAACGGGTCGGTTTTCAGGTCGTAGAATCCGTTGCGGTCCCAGACGCCGTGGTAGTAGATGTACTTGTAGCGATCGGTCCGCAGGGCGAAGACCGTGGGCGTGGCCGGGAAGTTCCATTCCCAGTAGTATTCGTACAAGATGTGGTCGCGCCATGGGATTTCCCGCCCGGCCAACAGCGGCAAAAACGACCGCCCGTCGATCTTCGGCTTCGGCGGCACAGGACAGCGGGCCGCCTCGAGGATCGTCGGCGCCACGTCGATGTTCTGGACCATCTGGGTGACCTTCAACCCCGGCTTGATCAGTCCCGGGGCGTAGGCCAGCATCGGTACGCGGATCGAGACCTCAAACGCGTCGCGTTTGTCGTAGAACCCGTGCTCGCCCAGGGCGAACCCGTTATCGCCCATGTAGAGCACCAGCGTCGAGTCGGCCAGCCCAGCCTGATCGACGTAATCGAGCACCCGGCCGATGTTCTCGTCCAATCCATGCACGGCCTCGCAATAGCGGCGGTAGAGGGCGTCGAACGAAGGCACCGGATCGTCGTCAAACGGGCCGGTCTCCATGTGGTCGACCCCGTGGATGCCGTAGCGTCGCTGGCGGACCCAATGCGGCTGCGTTTCGTAGTTCTCCTCGGTATTGGCCATTGTCTCGGGATACTTGACCGGGGCTTTCTCGTACCGGCCATGATGCCGCGGGGCCGGCAGAAACGGATAGTGGACCGCCTTGTAGGAAAGACAGAGAAAGAACGGCTTCGTGCGTGGCTGTTTCAACCACTTCAGGGCCTGCTCGGTGAGCACGTCGGTCGTGTAGCCGCTGAACTTGCTCCGCCGGCCGTCGACGTTCAGCACCGGATCGAAATACTCGCCCTGGCCGCGAAAGCTGGCCCAGTGGTCGAAGCCGGGCCGGGGCTCGTCGTGGTCGTGGCCCATGTGCCATTTGCCCACAAAGGCCGTCTCGTAGCCGGCCCGTTGCAAGTGCTGTGGAAAGAAGACGGTCCCCTTAGGCACCGGCCGCTGGTTGTCGACCACGCCGTGCCGGTGGGCATATTGCCCGGTGAGAACCGATGCCCGGCTCGGCGAGCAGAGCGACGTGCTGACAAACGCATTCTGAATGTGGGCACCCCGGGTGGCCATGCGATCGAGGTTCGGCGTTTCGAGAAACTCCGGCCCGTCCATGAACCCCATGAAGTCGTAGCGGTGGTCGTCGCTAAGGATCAGGATCACGTTGCGTCGCGACGGTTCCCCGGCCGATGTGCCGGTGCCCAATCCCCAGGAAACGCTCGCCGCAGCGAGTAGACCTACAAGCGTCAGCGAACGGCGGCGTCGGTGCGAATGATTGCGTAGCATGGCGTCTCCTTTGTGTGTGATCGCTGGCCGCCACTCGGCCCGCTGACGATATTCTACTGCAAGCAGAAGATCCGACAAGTGACGGCGATCAGATGGTCAACGTTTTCTACGGGCCGCGCGACGCCGGCACTATCCCGCACGACCGGCACAGCGGATACCAACGGCCGAAAACTCCGGGAACTTGCCCGGCCCTACCCCGTGGCGTAGAGTTCTGAAGCTGATAAGATGCCTACGGCGCGTCCGCCCGTGCGGCCCCCGATCTGCCCAATACCCGATCCGCAGGAGAAACACGATGACACTGGTTTCTGTCAGCCCCTCAGGCGAAGAATTCCCGATCCCCGATCCGGCAGAGTACGACGCCGAAATGGAACGCCTCGAGGGACTCGTCGATCAGGCCCGAAAGAACGACCAGGAAATCGTCGTCGTGATGGGCGTCGGGTTCGTCGGGGCGGTGATGGCTGCGATCGTGGCAGATACGGTCGACAAGACCACGGGCAAGCCGAACAAGCTCGTCATCGGCTGCCAGCGGCCCAGCACCCGTAGCTACTGGAAGATTCCCATGCTCAACCGGGGCGAATCGCCGGTCAAGGCCGAGGACCCTGAAGTCGATCCGATGATCGCCCGGTGCGTCAACGATAAGAAGACGCTCACGGCCACGTTCAACAGCGATTGCCTCACGCTGGCCGACTGCGTCGTGGTCGACGTGCAGTGCGACTACACGAAGCACGAGCTGGGTAACATGCGCTCCGGCGAGGCCGAGATGACCGCGCTGGAAGCCACCATGCGAACCATCGGCCACAAGGTCCCGGCGCACTGCATGACACTGATCGAGACCACCGTAGCCCCGGGCACGACCGAGTTCGTCGCCTGGCCGATCATGAAGAAGGCCTTCGCCGCACGCGGGATCAGCTCCGAGCCGGTGCTGGCACACAGTTTCGAGCGGGTCATGCCGGGCAAGGAGTACGTCTCGTCGATCCGCGATTTCTGGCGTGTCTGCTCCGGCTGCAACGCCGAAGCCCGCGAGCGGGTCGAAAAGTTCCTCCACGAGGTGCTCAACACGGACGAGTTCCCGCTGACGGTGATGGACCGGCCGATCGAGTCGGAAACCACCAAGATCGTCGAGAACTCCTACCGCGCCACCACGCTCGCGTTTCTCAACGAGTGGAGCCTCTTCGCCGAACGCAACGGCGTCGACCTGATCAAGGTGGTCAAGGCGATCGGGATGCGGCCGACGCACAGCAACATCATCTTCCCCGGGCCGGGCATCGGCGGCTATTGCCTGCCAAAGGACGCCGGACTGGGCTATTGGGCCTATAAGCACATCCTCGGGTTCGAGGACGGCGACAGCGTCTTCAAGCTCAGTCCCACGGCCGTCGACGTCAACGACACCCGTTCGCTGCACGTGGCCGAGCTGACGCGCGACGCCTTGCGCAACATGGGCCGATACATCGCCGGGGCCGACGTGCTGATCTGCGGGGCCAGCTACCGGCAAGACGTCGGCGACACGCGTTACAGCGGCTCGGAAATGGTCGTCCGCAAGCTGACCGAGATGGGTGCCGAGATGCGGGTCCACGACCCCTACGTGCCACACTGGTACGAGCTCGAAAAGCAAGAAGTCTATCCGGCCCCGGGCCACTCCTGGTCGCGCTTCTTCCGCAACCAGGACGGCCTGACCGACATCCGCGTGCAAGAGGACCTGGCCACCGCGCTCGACGGTGCCGAAGCGATGATCCTGGCCGTACCGCACACGCCCTATCTGAACCTCGATCCGGCCCAGATCGTCGAGTGGGCCGGCGCCCCGTTGGCCGTGATCGACTGTTTCGGCATCCTCAGCGACGCCGAGATCCGCCGCTACTTCGAGCTCGGCTGCGAAGTAAAAGCATTAGGCCGCGGCCACATCCAGCGAATCAAAGAGCAAGTCCGCGCGGACAAGCCGTAAGCGGTACGAGAAAAAGCCCCCGGATTGCATCCGGGGAAACTGGCCCGAACAATCCACGGTTGAAGGGCCGCCAAAGCACAACTGCCGCATTTCTTGCCGCGGGACGGATTCCGGCAAGAAGCCCGAAGGGCTCGAATTCACCAGCCCAGGGCAACGCCCTGGGGCAACGGTAACACAACGGCAGAGAAGCCCTGCAAGGGCGCGACGGTTTTGTGATAGTCGATCAACGTGAAGTGTGCTTCGCCTTCGCGACCCGCCCGCGAGCGATCAACTCGAACTTCTCCCGTTCGATCTGCCGACGAATCTCCCGATGCCGAGCCTTCTCCTCGGCCGTGAGTTGCTTATTGACGTTTATCTGCCCGATCTCCTCGATAACCTCTTTGAGCGGGCGCACCCGCCCGGCTTTCTCATCTTCCATGCCCCGACGGATATATTCGATCGTCTCGTCGCGATCGCGTTGCGTCGTCTTACGCAGCAGATCAAGCGGCGCCTCCAACGTTTAGGATACCATGCTTCCAAGGAAATGGTCAATTACTGCAAGAATGGACCGGTGTTGCCTGCCCCCACGAACGGAAGGTATACTAGGGGCCACACTGCTTTCACCCCCGGGGGGCGACCATGCCCGAGTCCCAGCCACCGAAACGCCGCTGGTATCACTTGACACCGGACAGGTTCCTGCTTGCGCTGCTGCCTATTTTAGGTCTTCTTTTTCTGTCCGAACGGTACCGCTGGTTCGCGTTCAACGAGCATAGAAGCTGGACCGTGCTGATTGCCGCGGCCGTCGTTTGCGTGGCGGTCGGGTTCTTGCTGCTTTGGTTCGGCGTCAGCCTAGTTTCTCGGCTCCGATTTCAATTTGGCATCCGGTCGATGCTAGTGTTCGTCGCAGTTGTCGCCGTTATGTGTAGCTGGTTTTCGCTGAAGATGCAGCAGACAAGGAGGCAGAGAGAGGCGGTTGCGGCAATTGAGAAGGAGGGGGGCGCCGTATCCTACGACGACGAGCGCGCCTACAAGTTGGGCGTCAACGGCAAGATCCTGTCAGGGGCTTCAGGGTCTCCTGGTCCCGCGTGGCTTCAGAACCTGGTTGGTGTGGACTTCCTGTCGAATGTGAAGCTACTGAACTACGCACAAATCGGCAAGGACGGGCGGGTCTACTACACACAACCAACCGACGCCGGGCTGGTGCATCTCAATGCACTGCCGAGCCTCCAAACGCTGGGGTTGGCTCACACGCAGGTCACCGACGCCGGGCTAATACATGTGAAAGGACTGACGAATCTGACGTGGCTGGGGTTGAATGGCACGCAGGTCACCGACGCGGGGCTGCTGTACCTGAAAGGACTAACAAGCCTCCAATACCTTGACTTGGCCAGCACGCAGGTCGCCGACGCCGGACTGGTGCATCTGAAGGGACTAATGAGCCTCCGAGAGTTGTGCTTGGACAAGACCCAGGTCACCGACGCCGGGCTGGTGCATCTGAAAGAACTGACCAATCTCGAACGGTTGGCTTTGACCCGTACTCAAATCACCGCTGCCGGACTGATGCATCTGAAAAGACTGACGAGGCTCAAATGCCTGGAACTCGATGACACTCAAGTGACCAACGCCGGGCTGATGCACCTGGAAGGGCTGACGAGTCTCGAAAAGATGGACTTGAACAACACGCAGATCACCGACGCCGGACTGATGCATCTGGAAGGACTGACGAGGCTCACGTGGTTGGGATTGGCGAATACTCAGATCACCGACGCCGCACTGGTGCGTCTCAAAGGACTGGCGAGCCTCCAACGCTTGGATTTGACTGGTACGCAGGTCACCGACGCCGGGCTGATGCATCTGGAGGGACTGACGAGTCTCACATGGCTGCGGTTCGATGACACGCATGTCACCGACGCCGGCCTGGTGTACCTGGGAGCATTGACGAACCTTGAAGAGTTGTGGTTGAACTACACGCTGGTCACCGATGCCGAACTGGTACATCTGAAAGGACTGACGCACCTTAAAGAGCTGTGGTTATGCGGTACCCAGGTCACCGCCGACGGAGTCCAGGAACTCCGAACGGCGTTGCCGAACTGCCGGATAAACGTACTTGCGAAATAAGGTTGTCTGTATGGGCCCAGCGACTTTCGCCACCCACACCGTTGCCGACCATTGCGCCAGTCATGGGGAGAGCGTTGAGTGTATTACTCGGGTTTGAACGGCCCAATTCTACGCCTGGAACCGGCCGCAGGAATACGATACACTTGTACCCGTACCATTGCCGGTGCTCTGCTCTTTGATAATTCAACGAATCCTCCGCTACGGCCGCCTCCAAACTTCCCGGCGGGAATTGTTTCCTTTTGCCGCTGGAAATCTCGGTAACAATTCGTAACCCCTTGCCGTCGCATGGCTTGCGAGGACGACAAGCGACGCGAAGCTGACCGACGCCGCCGATGAGTCAAGGCCCCGTGCCGATTCGTAACGCGTGTGCCGACAGGCACTTAGGGAGAGTGCGGGCTGCCGTGCCCGGAAAACCTCGTGGGCCGTATGCGGGCAAAATTCCTGTTTCGGCCGAGCCGAGCCGCCGGATGTTGCGACGTAAACGATTGCTAGGCAAGCAGTTACAGACGCCCATCGGAA
Source organism: Candidatus Nealsoniibacteriota bacterium (assembly GCA_013202865.1). Taxonomy (GTDB): domain Bacteria; phylum Planctomycetota; class Planctomycetia; order Pirellulales; family Thermoguttaceae; genus JABMRB01. Next base: position 9,983 of record JABMRB010000547.1, read on the forward strand.
ACCCGGCGCCGGCAGTTGTTTCCTTCGGGAGGCCGAATTTGGAAACAACTGCGCACAATTCAGTTCGTAGTGACCGCATTTATGCGGTTGAGCGGGGAGTTGATCCCACTACTCCACAGGCGAGACGCCTGTGCTACTACTTCTACTTCACAGGCGAGCCGCCTGTGCCACTGCTTGCCGTCCGACGCCGCAGTTGCTCGACTTCGGCGATCAGGCGGTCGAGGTCTGTGCGGAACCGGTCGATCTGGCGGCAGTCGGTTTCGAGTCGGGTGAAGATGCCGGCGGCGGTTGGGCCGCGGTGCCAGGATTCGGTTAGTTCGGCTACCTGCCGACGCAGGCCGCGTCGCAGGCGGCCGGTGAATAGCCAGATCAATAGCAAGCACCACAACGCCAGCCAGAAGCCGGCCGAGATGTAGAAGTCCAGGCCGTAGACGTCGGCCGTGCCGAGCCACCAGGAATCGTAGAAGAAGTTCTTCCCCAATCGGTAGGCCAGGGCACCGAGCATGGCCAGCAACAGCAACTCGTAACGCCAACGGGTGAACCAACCGGTGTGGCGCCGGGCGAGACGGTCGATCAGCGATTCCAATTCGGCGGAGGCCTTGCCCACGAAATCGGCAGCGGCGGCGTTCGCTTCGGTGGTCACGGTCTCGAGGTCGGCCGCCTCGCGCGATAGACCGGCTTCGACGGCGTAGCCTTCGAGGATCACCGAGGCCCGGTGCAACTCGGCCCGGTCCCAACAGTCGGCCATGGCCCGGTCGGCGGCCCGATCGGCCCGGCGCTTCTGGCGATGACCCCGCCACATCCTGGCCCCTTCGGCGGCTCCCCATAGCGCGACTTGTGCCGGCGTCCGCGCCCGCCATAGCAACCGCCCGGCCATCAGGCTGCCAAGCCCTTGGTAGGTCCGCAGCACGAGCGAGAACGGGCTGAGCCCCCAACGCGAAACGACGCGCCCCAGCAACCGATTCTCCCAAGGCCGACGGCTGACCAGCAGTTCGCTCTGCATCCGCCGGGCAAGTTCCGCAGCCAACGGCTCTCGTTGCTGATCGATGGCCGACTGAACCTGCTCGACCCGGGGCATCGCCTCGTCGAGCAGTTCGCGACATCGCGCAAGCGCCCCGTCGACCAGATCGAGAAAGTTCGCCCGACGAATCCGTGCGGCCGCCGCGCCGGCAAGCTGCCGGGTCAGCAGATCGACCAGTTGGCCAAACTCGCCACGGGGTTGAATCCCTTGTTGGGCGTCGGCCAGCGCGGCAAGCGAATCGACCAGGAAGACGTGCTCCGTGTCGTATTGCGGTTGCAGCGACTCGCGCCAATCGTCGCGGACGTCGTCGTCGGTGTCGGCGTGCGTTTGCACGAAGACCAGCCGGGCACCGGACGCCGCGGCAGCCAACTCGTCGGCCACTCGGGCGCTGCGGTACTTCTGTTGGGTCGTGGTCACCAGCAGCACGTCGCAGTGCGGTACGATCTTCCGCAGCCGAGCCAGATTGGACCCCCTCTCCCTCTGGGAGAGGGCCGGGGTGAGGGGCCGTTGCGACTGACTTTCCACTTCCAGGACTGATTCCCCACCGCCGTCATCCTCCGTCGTGTCCGGATCGGGGCAGTCGATCACGATCAGTTCGGCCAGTGCCGGCAGGTCGCGGTGGACCAGTTCGACGTCGCCCGGGTCGATCCCGAGCATCTCGGGCGTCAGATCCGGCCGGCAGACGAGCGTCGGGCGCTCGGTGGTGGGTCGCTGCCGCCCGGTCCGGACGACTTCGGCGCCCAGCAGGGCGTTGACCAGGGCGCTCTTGCCGGTGCCGGTGCCACCGAGCGTGGCCACGACCAGCGGTGCTTCCAGCCGCACCCGCATCGCATCGGCCCGCTGGGCCAGCCGCCGGAGCAACGCCCGGCATGTCTCGGCCGGGGGCCAATCGGGCGCACCGTCAGCCCAACGCTGAAGCCGCCCAAGCAACGCGTCGATTTCGGCCAGCAGTTCCAAATGGACAAGTTCTGAAGATGCCATACATCAAGGATAGCAGATCATCGTGGGATTGGGGCTGGGGGTTGGGGGCTGGGGGATGTGCGGACGACGGAAAAAGCCCTCGCATTGCATGCGGGGGATCCCGTCGATGCAATCGACGGGCTTTTCTCGCATATTGTCGTCCCGGATAACCGCTACTATCATAAGAACTTACGGATTGATCCGCCGGACCATCTCTATGTGCAAAACGTCCTCACCCATTGTCGTTCGATTGACCCCGCCGGGCCGTGGGGCCGTGGCTACCGTGTTGGTCGAGGGGCCGGATGCGTGGGAGGCCGTGGAAGCTAACTTGGCCGGGGTGGCCGGGATGGAAGGGGTGGCTGGGGCAAAGCGCAGCGGTGCCCCAGAAGAGAACGGTACGCCAGAAGAGAACGGAGCTGGGGCACCGCTGCGCTCAGCCACCAGCCACCCTGCCACCAGCCACCCGAGAGCTAATCGCCTCTCACTTGGGCGTTTCTCGTCGGCGACGGGCGAACAGATCGTTGTCCGCTGCCGCAGCGACCGATCCGTCACGCTGCACTGTCACGGCGGGGAGGCCGCGGTGGCGAGGATTCTCGACGGTTTGGTCCGCCAGGGTTGCCGGGCCGTCGCCTGGCGGGACTGGGCCCGAGACACTCACGAAGATCCGATCGCAGCCGCCGCCCGGATCGCCCTGGCCGAGGCACGCACGGGGCGGACCGCCGCGATCCTGCTCGATCAGTATCAGGGCGCGTTGCGCCGAGCACTGGACGCGATTGAGCAAGCCCTGACCGGCAACGAAATCGCGGCGGCCAAGCAGCAGATCGAAACGTTACTGGCCCGGGCCGACCTGGGATTGCACCTTTGCAGCCCTTGGCGTGTCGTCCTGGCCGGCCGAACCAACGTGGGCAAGAGCAGCCTGATCAACGCCCTGGTGGGATACGACCGGGCGATCGTCCATCACACGACCGGAACCACTCGCGACGTGGTCACCGTGCGGACGGCCGTGGACGGTTGGCCGATCGAGCTGTCGGATACGGCCGGCTGGAACCAATCGGCCGACCCACTCGAACGGGCAGGCGTCGAGTTGGCGCAGAAAAGGCTGGGGGAAGCCGACCTGGCGATCCTGGTCTTCGACGCCGCGCAGCCGTGGACCGAGGCGGACCAAGCACTGCTGCATTCTGCTGCGTCGCCCCTGGTCGTCCACAACAAGTGTGATCTCCCCCCGGCTAGAGGGGAGCGTGTTGCCGGCCTGGCCGTCAGCGCCCTAACGGGCGAGGGCATCGGCGAATTGGTCCACGGGATCTCCAATCGGCTGGTTCCGGAGCCGCCCCCACCCGGTAGGGCGGTGCCGTTTACGGTTGAACAGGCGGAATATCTAGAAAAATCATCAAAGTCGGCCTAACCCCCCATTTTTACGCAAGATGGGAGTGGGAAACGGCAGATAAGTACGACTGAGTGGGTCCAGTCAAGACAATTCCATGAGGGGGCGTGTGCGGATTCGGTGGAAAAGGGAGGCTTGATGCCTCCGGCACTCGGGCCAAACAACCACCGATCGTTGCGGCGAGGTTCAAGGAGGAACACATAATGCGCTCCAATATGGTTCAGTGGACAGCAACAGTGGCACTGTCGGTCGCGTGGCTCTGCGCGCCGGCATCGGCACAGGACGTCACCGCCGGGGGTGTAATGACGGTCGTCTCAGACGCCGTCGCGCCGGAAACTGCGGCCCCAGACGCTGCGAGATTCGGCAATACAACATTCGGCAATACAACTCCGGACGCCGCTGGGCCGAAGCCGATGCCGACGCTCCCGGACCAGTCGGCGACAAATCCCATCGCGGCGCCGGCCGACGAGCCGTTGCAGCCGACGTTTCAGCCGACATTTCAGCCGACCGCAGCCCCCAGCACACTCTACTTACGGGCGGCCGAAGAGCCCTCCGCCACCGTAGCGCCCGATACACCCGACACCGGGGCAGAGCAACCGTTGGAGCCGATCCCCGAGGCCACTAGTGCCGGGCCGGTCGAGATCGAAGCGGCCAGTTTCAAGGGCGTGGAGCCGGGTATCACCACGCTGGCCCAGGTGGGAGAAGCCTGGGGAGCGCCCCGCGAGATGCGCAAACAGGACGCCAATACGCTCGTGCAGTTGTACGCCGTCGAGCCGTTCGAGCAGGTCGAGGTGACCTACTTCAAGGAGACGGTTGCTTCGGTGATTATCCGCTTCAATCGCGCGTTTGCCGCTAACGCCATCGCCCAGCAACTCGAACTGACCGCAATCCGGCCCGTGCTGATTTCCAACGATCTGGGGGACATCCTCGGCCAGGTCTATCCGGAACGGGGCGTGTTGTTCTCGTTCCTGCCGGCCAAGGAGGCGGGCAAGGCGACGATGCAGGTCGGGCAGATCATTCTGGAATCGGTCACCGCGGAACCGTTCGTCTTGCGGGCCGAGACCGTCCTGGAAACTCAACCCGAGTTGAGCCGCCGAGACCTGGAACAGGCCTTGAAGCTTCAACCGGACAACGCACGGGCTCACTGGTTGCTTTGCCGGGTGCTGGTCGCCATCGGAGAACCCGCCAAGGCAGAGGCAGCGGGTACCCGGGCCGTGGAACTCGAACCGGGCAATGCTCGCTATCGCATTACCCGAGCCCAGTTGCTTGCCCAGCAGGGCCGGTTGGCCGAAGCCGTTCGCGAGACCCGGCAAGCGATCGAAGCAAGTCAGAAACGGCCTCACGTGGAAGCCCGGGCCTTATGCCTGATGGGTGACCTGGTGGCCTCCGGCAGCCGCCCGGACTACAAGCGGGCGATCCAGTACCACATCGAGGCCGTCTCATCGGCCGGCAAGCTGGCGACCAGCCGGCATCCGGCGGTCCGGTTGGCAGCCAAGGAAGTGTTGATCAATGCCCATCTCGGTGCCGCGCACGACGTTGCCTGGGGTAGTTGGAAAGAGAAGAACAAGGCGGTGACCCGATGGCTGGCCGGGGCCGAGGCAGTTGCCGCCGAACTCGTCGACAACGAAGGTGGCTCGCCGGAACACCAGTTCCGCGTCAACACCCGTGCGCTGGCCGCTTGCGTGGGCGTACGCGGCGAGTTGGAACCGGGAAAGTGGACCAGAGAAGCCATCCGCACCGGCGAAGAGTTGATCGCGCAGACCACAGACCCCGTCCGCAAGGCCCAATACCAGTGGGACCTGGGCCTGGCACTCTACGACGCCTTGCAGGTCTACCAGATGCGCGACGATCACGAGACGGCCTTGAAGTACGGCGAACGGGCAATCGACTTTCTCGAAATGGGTGACCGGCACCAGGACATGCCCGGTAGTGCCTACCTGGTCGGGCGGCTCTACTTCCGCCTCGGTGCGATTCACGCCATTCGCGACGAGAACCACCGCGCGGCCATCACCTGGTTCGACAAAGCGGTTCCGCTGCTGAATCAACCGATCCCCCGCAAAGCACGCGCCGACCTGGGACGGCACGGCGAGACGTTCGTCAGTATGGGGGTCTCCTATTGGAATTCGGGACAACGCAACACGGCCGTCCAGTTGACGCAAATCGGCATCGACTTGATGGAACAAGCCGTCGAGCAAGGACTGCTCGCCAAGTCGGCCCTGGTGATCTCCTACGACAACCTTTCTTCCATGCTCCGCCAAAACGGCGAAGACGACAAGGCCGACCGCTTTGAGGCTATGGCCGACCGGGCCAAGCATACGACGACCCGCTAGGTGCCGACGTGCTGCTGCGATTGCTGCTGCTGTTTGTTGTGGTGCCGCTGGTGGAGCTGGCGCTGCTGTTCAAGATCGGTTCGGTCGTGGGTTGGGAGTGGACGTTTCTGCTGGTCCTGCTGACCGGTGCGATCGGCTCCTGGTTAGCCCGTCGCGAGGGGCTTCGGTGTTGGGGTCGGGTCCAGCAGAAGCTCCAAGCAGGCGAACTGCCGGGCGATCCGCTGATCGACGCGGTGATGATTCTCGTGGCCGGGGTCCTGCTGGTCACTCCCGGCGTGCTGACCGACCTGCTCGGCTTCTCCCTCTTGCTGCCGGCCTTTCGCCAAGTGATCAAACGCCGGTTGCAGGCCCGTTTTCAGACACAAGTCAAGATGTACACCGCCGGCGGTGCGTGGCCGCCTTCGCCCGGCGGCGGCGATACCCACGACAAGATCATCGACGCCCAGGTCATCGACACGGTGCCGGAAGACCCGGATCCCTAGCCGCTTGCGGCTTCGCATCGTCCCTTGCTTGTATCACGTCGTGCCCACCACTTTACCCCCCCGGCCGCTATTGCGCCGGGATAAACCCGGCGACTCGCTGGTGGGTGGCCCTGTTTTCTGCCCTCCTACGCCGATATACTTGAGAAAGAGCCCCCCAATCGCCCTCTTTCCCAAGCAACCACGATGACGCCAACCCCCGATCGTGCCACCACGCCGGCCTTTGAACTGGAACCCTATAAGTCGCTCGAAAACAACGTGCTCACCGAGCGGATCCAAGCGGTCCGCGCGGAGATGGGCTCCCGGCTGCTGATCCTCGGCCACCACTACCAGCAGGACGAGGTGATCGCGTTGGCCGATCTGCGGGGCGACAGCTACAAACTCTCCGCGATGGCCGCCGCCGACGAGCGGTGCCGGGCAATCGCCTTCTGCGGCGTCCACTTCATGGCCGAGACGGCCGACGTGCTCGCCAACCGGCCCGAACAGGTCGCCGGACGTGACGGTCGACGCGTGAGGGTGATTCTGCCCGATCTGGCCGCCGGCTGTTCGCTGGCCGACATGGCCGACGTCGATCAGGTGGAAGACTGCTGGCAGCAACTCGGCAACGTGATCGACACGGACGATTTGGTGCCGATCACGTACGTCAACTCGGCGGCTTCGCTGAAGGCCTTTTGCGGCCGGCACGGTGGAATCGTCTGTACGTCGGCCAATGCCGACAAGGCACTGAACTGGGCCTTTGCTCGCGCCAGCCGCGTACTCTTCTTCCCCGACCAGCACCTCGGCCGCAACACGGCCCGGGC